>JAACEA010000220.1 GCA_009936695.1 Planctomycetia bacterium | reverse complement strand
GATCCGACGAGGATCCGACGAGGATCCGACGAGGATCCGACGAACCGCCGTCTAGAGCGGTCGGACCCAGATGTTCGCGAAGCGGATCGGGTCCGAGTGATCCTGAAGGTAGAGCGGGCCCTTCGAGGACGGCCCCTTGAGCATCGAGGATCCGGTCGGCCCCTTGATGATCGCGTTGTTCTGGACCACCACGCCGTTGAAGATCACGGTTCCCATCGGTGGCTCGAGCTGCTGGCCGTTCTCGTCGAACCGGGGCGCCCTGAAGATGATGTCGTAGGTGTTCCACTCACCCGGCGGGCGGCAGGGATTCGCGAGCGGTACGTGCTGGTTGTACCAGGCGCCGGCCGTCCCTCCCGGATAGGTGTCGTTGTCGAAGGCGCCGAGGATCTGGACCTCGTAGCGGCCCATGACGTAGACACCGCTGTTGCAGCCGGACTGCCCGTTGCATTCACGCCCCTCGGGGACCTGCCACTCGACGTGGATGTGGCAATCGCCGAATTCGGCGCGGGTCCGGATGTTCCCCTTCCCGGGCTTCACCTGACCGATCCCATCCCCATCGACGCTCCACTCCGCCGGTTCGGTGTCGGCGCTTCGCTGCCACGCCGTCCAGCCGGTGCCGGGACCGAGCAGGACGACCGCGTCACTGGGCGCGGTACCCGGTCGATCCGGGAGTCCGGGGAGCCCGGGCGTCACGACGGGCGGCAGTTCCTCCTGCCCCGCCGTCACCAGCGCCACGCTCGAGAGGGTTCCGACCACGATCGATCCAGCGAGAATCTGCTTGAGATGAGGCATCTTGAATTCAACTCCGTATGAACTGCGGTCCAGAAAAATCGGATTCGGGGCCGGCGCGATGCGATTCGCCCGGGACGGGTTCACCAGGCGAGACGACGCTCCGGCAGCGGCCGGACCCAGATGTTCGCGAACTCCAGGGGATCGCCGTGATCCTGGATTCGAATCGGTCCGGTCGGGGCGTGGGGCGAATACTTCGCCCGTGATCCGAACACCGTGATCCCCATGTTCTCCGCGTGATCGAGCACCAGCACGCCGTTGAAGAGGAGCGTGGTGTTCGCGGGACGGACCAGCTTGCCGTCTTCGTCGAAGCGCGGCGCGGTGAAGACGATGTCGAAGGTGTTCCACTCGCCGTTGGGCCGGCAGGGATTGACCATCGGCGGATACTGCCCGAAGAGCGAGCCCGCCTGGCCGTCCGGGAAAGTCTGGTTCGGATTCGAACCGACGATCTGCACCTCGTATCGATCGAGGAAGAAGATGCCGCTGTTGCAGCCCTTCTGGCCGTCGCATTCGCGGTCCGCCGGGACCTTCCATTCGATGTGGAACTGGCAGTCCCCGAAGGACTGGCGGGTGTGGTTGTCGCCGGATCCGGGAACGACCGTCATGACACCGTCGTCGCCCACCTTCCACTTGCCGTTCTTCCACGCGCCGAGGCCCGAGCCCTTGCCGAGCAGGACGATGGCGTCGCTGGGTGCGGTTCCGACGGTGGTCGCGGTTCCCGGAACACCGGGCGTCACCATCGCCGGCTGCGGCCGATCCATGTCGTGGACCTTCCAATCGTCGGGTGCTTCCCCGGATCGGGCGTCCGTGAACGCAAGTGCGCCGGCGAACCCGGCGATACCGAGCGATGCAAGAAGGAGACGTGATCGACTGGATGGCATGGGCGATTCTCCGGGCCTGAATTCGACGAACCGGCGGTTCGGTGTGGTTCAGGCTCGCAGGTCGTCCATCGATCGTCAAGAAGCAACCGGGATTCGCCTACTCGGGTCGATTCCGCATGAAGTCGGCGACGTGTGCGAACCGCGCATCGAGGAACGTCCGCAACTCGCCCTCGACGTTCAGATCGTTCATCGCGGCCGCCATGCAGGCGAGCCATTGATCACGCTCGGCGTCTCCGATCGAGAAGGGCGCATGCCGCATCCGAAGCCGCGGATGGCCGTGCTTCTGCATGTAGAGCGGTGGTCCGCCGAGCCATCCGCACAGGAAATCGGAGAGTTTGTCGCGACTCTCGCCGAGTTCCGCCGGATGCAGCTTTCGAATCGTCTCGCAAGCGGGATCCTCGTCCATGTGGTCGTAGAAACGATCGACGAGCTCGCGAACCCGGGGTTCGCCGCCGATCGCATCGAAGGGCGTGTGGTCAGGACCGAAACTCATCGAATGGGATCCTTCGAAGGGGCGTTCTGCTCGACGCAGGCCCGGCTGGAACGGCCCGGGCTCATCCGTGATCCCGGCATCGGGTGGTCACGCGTCCGGGCCGCGTGCGTGAAACGCTTCGAATCGGGACTCGAAATGGTCATGTTCCTGAGCGGCTCCTCATCGATCGGATGCGGCGAACGGCGGATGGAACCCCGAATCGGCCCCTTCCGAGACACTCGCGTTGACGAGCGGACGTCGGATGCTACACTTTCGCGTTCGCCTGCAAGCGAAGGACGGCCCCATCGTCTAGCGGCTAGGACATCAGGTTCTCATCCTGGGAACGGGAGTTCGATTCTCCCTGGGGTCATTCGAACCCCTCCCCTCGCGGGAGGGGTTTTCTCTTGCCACTCCTGCGGTATCCCGTGGGAAACGACCATCCATGTCTCTATCGTGGGGCGATGGCCTCATCGAAGCGCCAGCGACCCCTCCATTCCTCGAACGTGCCGATGTCCCGCGACGCGAATTCAAGACCCGCCCCCCGAGCCGCGGCCTCCCCCGTGCTGTTCGTGCACATCCCCAAGACCGCGGGGACGGCGATGTTCTCGATCGCGGCGTCGATTCATGGACCCATGCCGGGAATCAAAGGTCCCGGGGTCTTCCACATCCCGCTCGACT
>JAACEA010000219.1 GCA_009936695.1 Planctomycetia bacterium | reverse complement strand
GTCCTCGACGACGATCGTGGTCCCGGTGACGTCCGCGGGCATCAGGTCCGGCGTGAACTGGATGCGATTGAACTCGAGCCCGAGCGAATCCGCGAGGGTCCTGACGAGGAGGGTCTTCCCGAGCCCGGGGACTCCTTCAAGCAGCACGTGCCCACCGGCGAAGAGCGCGATCAAGGCCTGATCGACCACCGCCTCCTGCCCCACGATGCGAAGCCCGACCCGTTCCCGCAGCGCGGCGAAGGCCCCACGAAAGCGTTCACAGGCCCGTTGCACCGTTTCCACGTCGTCGAGACGGGTTCGCATGCCTTCCGCGAATTCACCCATCGGTGGCTCCGTCGTCTCCGCCACCCCGGGCCCGTCGTTTGGCCCGAAGCAGCCGACTGGTCATGTCCTCCGCCTCCTCGTCCGACGTCGTCGACGCTTCATTCGAGCGTTCTCGTCGAGGCGGGCGGGTCCCGTCGTTCGTCCGCTCGGCGGTCGAAAGGTCGTCGCTCACGGAGAAGTTCCCGTCGACGGTCTCGTCGGCTTCGAACCGCGTCGCGGCGTCCGATGCACCCCGGCGGCCGCGACCGGCACGCTTCCGCGCCGTCTTCCAGGCTTCGACGGTCGAATCCGCGGTGCTGGTCCCGCGCGCCATGGCCTTCGTCGCCGCCTCGCGGGCCGCCCGCGAATCGAAGGTGAGCCGTCGCACCGCGACGTCGACGACGAAGAGTCCGGCGGCGACCACCACCAGAAGATCCCAGATCCGGGTCGGCGAGGACGGCATGTCCAGTCCCGCCCGATCGAAGGGGTCGACGATCTCGAAATCGGTGGAGGGACCGAACACGGTGCCGCCGGTCTTCGCCGCGATCGACTCCAGAAGCGCCCGATTGTCCCGGACGGTGGAGAATTCCCGTTCGTAGGGCACGCTGATCGCGGCCTGGATGCTCGCCGCGGCTCGCGCTTCTCCGTCACCTTCCGGGAACAGGACGTTGACGAGGTACGCCCCCTGTTTCTCGAGATCGAATTCGGTGCGGTACCGACCCGGACCGATCTGCTGCAGCGGCGCCGGGGCCGAAGCGCCCGTCGGGTCGATGACCCGGGCCTGTCCCTGTAGGAAGTTCGCCATTCCGCCGTCGGCGGCCATCGCCTCGACCTCGACCACCGCGCGCCCGTTCTCGCCGGTGCTGGCGCGAATCATGAGGTTCGGCGGCGAAGAGGGACGCATCGACCAGCGGACGATCTGCTCCCAGAACGGCTGGAATCCACCCCAGGCCGGCCAGGTCGTGCTCCATCGCCCTCCGGCATCGCTGGTGAAGGCCACGCTCTTGCCGAGCCCGTAGTTCCAGTAGGCGAGGAGAGGATCCTCGCCTTCCTCCGTCGGAACCACCATGGGGATCTTCACGAGCCCCTCCTTCGGGACGGTGAGCACGAAACCACCGATGCCCGGCACCGATCCGACCCCACGGGTGGGACCGTCGAGGGTCGGAGCGACGGACGGCCGGAAGTCGCCCTCCATCAGAAGCGTCCGGGTGACCAGCGTCGCCTCCTTGATGAAGATCTTCGGAAGCATCTTCGGATTGGTGACGTTGTAGAAGGTCCCGCCGGTGAACTCGGCGACCCCCTGCATGTTCTCGCGGTCCTTGGGGGTGCCGTGCCCGCCGACCATCACCGTGGTGACGGTGATGCCATCGGCGACGTATTGGTCGAGCAAGGTCTTGCTGGGCGGCACCGCATCACCGTCCGAGATGATGATCACGTGCTTCTGCCCCGCGTTCACCCCGTTCAGTCCCTGACGCGAGAGCGTCATGGAGGCGCCGAAGTCGGGCATGTCGCCGATGACCATCTTCTTCGCCGCGGCGATCGCCGCGGACTTGTCGCCGGCGGGTTGCATCGGAAAGGCCCACGAGCAGCCGTTGATGCCCTGACCACCCTGGCCCCAGTTGAAGGTCACGATGCCGACGTAGTCGAGGCTGCTGAGGGCGTCGATCGCCGCGATCGCGGTCTGCTGCCCCCAGTAGTTCCCCTTCGCCATTTCGCAGGAGTGCATGATCAGGGCGAGCGCACCGCGAACCATCTGCCGCTCCTGCGGCGGATCGAGTCGGACCGGCAGCACCTTGGCCGTCTCGGATTCGATCCAGCCCCCGGCACCGAAGCCCTCGTCCCCACCGATCATCACGAGTCCGCCGCCGAGATCGTGGACGTAGGAGCGGAGGCTTCGGTCCGCGTCCTGATCGATCGACCATCGTGGAACGTTGGCGAGGATCACGGTGTCGAAACCGTTGAGGTACGCGATGCCGCCGAGCAGGCTCGACGGCGGTTCGACGACGACCTCGACGCCGCCGGTCCGCAGGGCGGACACCAGCGCCGTGGTCTCGGTCCCGCCTTCGTCGATCACCAGCGCGCGGCCGTCGGACGCGACGAAGGTCACCGACTCGTAGACGTTGTTCTCGAGGATCGCATCCGAGTCGGGATCGTCGGGCGAGAATTCGGCACGAAAACGCTGGGCGCCGCCGGACTCGAGGGTGACCGGAATCGAAACGGTGTTCGATCCCGGCTCGAGCTCGATGCGGATCCCGTCGGCGGTCGAACCCGGATCGAGATCGATCAACGCGTCGTTCTGAAACACTCGGAGCACCCCGGTCGTCTCGGACGATGAACGCAGGAACGCCCGGAGATCCACGGACTGCCCGATCCTCGCGCGATTCGGCGCCCGCAGCTGCTCGAAGACGATTTCGCTGCCGTACTCGTATTCGATGGGGAGCACGTCCACCGGGATGCCGTTGGCCCGCGCAAGCTCCACCGCTTCCAGGAGGTTCGACTCGGTCTCGTTGCCGTCGGAGACGAGCAGGATCCGATTCGCGGTATCGGTCGGAAGCAGTGAGATCGCGGTGCGCATCGCCCCCGCGAGATCCGTCGCCGCGAGGTCCCCGGCGTGATCGAGCTGGATCACCGCGTTCATGTCGGGCGTCTGGCGGATCTCCGACTCCTCGGCGACCGTGACCACCCCGATCCGATCCTCCTCGTTGCGCTTGGCATCGGCCACGCGTTCGAGGAAGCGACCACTCTGCCGTTGAAGTTCCCGTGGGATCGACCGACTCACGTCCGCGATGACCATGAGCGTCACGCTCTCGCCTCGATCGACGACCGACGGACGGGCGAGCGAGACCGCGAGCAGGAGGATCAGGATCGTGCGGACCACGACGGAGCCGATGAGCTTGCCCCGTCCCTGACCCGCCGCACCCATCCGGGCGAGCAGGATGATCGGCACGATCAACAGGAGCACCAGCAGCATCACCGGATGCTCGAATTGGATGGGCAGGTCAGCGAACATGCCAGAGGGCTCCTGGAAATCGGTGGTGTCGGGTCCACGGTCGGTCCGTCACGGCAGTTCTCCGACCTGGACTCGATCGTTGCCGGAATCCAGCACCGCCATCATCCCACCCCCGGCGTCGACGCCCCAAGGATACCGAAGTCGCCCCGCTTCGATTCCCGCACCACCCCAGACCCCGAGACATTCGCCGTCGAGTCGGTCCAGTCGCTGGACTCGATTGTTTCCATACTCCGCCACGATCAGGCTGCGTTCGCCGTCGAGCGCGATCCCGTAGGGGTAGGCGAGCCGCCCCGGCGCGTCACCCGCGCCCCCCAGCACCCGTCGCATCCTCCCCGCCCGATCGGTCACCACGATTCGATGATTCACGGCGTCCGCGATGTAGAGCTCCCCCGCCTCGTCGTCCCACGCGATCGACTGGGGCCGAAGCAGTCCCGGAGAATCGCCTTCGTCGTCGTGTCCCATGAAGCCGATCGAGCCGATGGGGCGGCGGTCCGAATCGAAGAGCTGGACCCGGTCGTTGCCCCCGTATTCGGAGACGAACCAGGTCCCGTCGGAGGCGATCGCCACGTCCGTCGGATAAATGAACTGCCCGGGCCCCTCACCGTACTCACCGAACGTCTCGAGCAACTCGCCGTCCGGCGAGAAGATCGCGATTCGATGCTCGTGGGTGTCCGCCACCACGACTCGACCGTCCCCGTCGATCGTGACCCCCGTGGGCTTCCCGTTCTCGGAACGCGGCATCGCCCAGGATCGCTCGAACACCCCCTCGAGATCGAATCGCTGGACCCGGGCCGTCTTGTCCACCACGTAGATCCGACCTCGCTCCGCATCGAGCCCGATCGCACGCGGGTAATCGAATCGTCCGTCGATGTTCCCGGCCCGTCCGAACACCACCGCGGAGGGCACCGGACGAACGCCTTCCCCATCCCCGCGGTCCGAACACCCGAAGACGAGGATCGGAAGCGTCGCGACGAACGCCGGCACCACTCGGACCACGACGCCGCGGAGGCGAGGGACCGCGCCGAGCGACGCGAGCAGGACCGCCGCGACCAGGGCCAGCGCCACGAGACCGAAGACGGCCGGAAGCACCGAATCCACGTACTGGTAGTGCATCGCGTTGAGCAGCGCGGACGTCACGGTGGGAAAGCCCGGAGGCTGGATCCGCGCCGTGACCGGGATCTCGCCCGCCGCCATCGCGCCGGTCGCGAGACCGCCCACGATCGAGGCCCGCCGGAGCGTCGGCGCGAGTCCACGCAGGACGTCGATCATCCGTCGGGGCGCGTCCGCCTCGAAGACCGGGGGAATCCGTCGACCGACGACCACGCCGACGAGACACGCGACGAGCCCCACCCGCCCGGTCACCCCGAGGAGCATCCCGAGAGGTGCGTCGTAGACCCATCCGACGATCGCGTGATTCCAGGTCGCCTCGACGCCGACCGCGACGAGCGTCGCGGGAAGAAGAAGCACCACCGCGAAGCCGAGGACCGCGATCCGGGCGACGGTCCGACCCCGTCGATCGCGACCGATGGCCGCGATTCCCGCGGCCAGCACGCCGCCGATCAGGCCCGCCACGAGGAAGACCAGGAAGGTGTTGCCGATCGCGGCCCCGTGGACCTCGAAAGTCGTGCCGACGTCGGCGGAGGCCGCGCGACGAAGCAGGAATCCGAGCGGAAGCAGGACCAGCAACACCACCACGACGCACATCCAGACGCCGCCCCGGGCGGCGACGCAGGCGCGGACGACCGGCCCGTCGCGGCGCCCCGTCATGAAGGCGATCAAGATCCCCGCGATGATCGCGGGCACCAGGGCCGGCACACCGGCTCGCAGCACGGTGGCCGGCGTCGCGCCCCGGGCATCGAGGGTCCGCAACTCGAAGCCCCACGAGGAGACCTGCGCGAGGTCGAACGGGACGGTCAACGACGCGACCCATGCGAAGGTGATCGACCAACCGAGGAGCAGCACCTTCCAGTCCCGGCGAAGAGACGCCCGAAGACGATCCCGAAGACGAGGCCGATCGAGCTCCAACAGTTGATCGTCACGTCCGACACCGCGGATCGCGACGCACCAGGCGACGATCGGCCAGGCCACGCAGGCCAGTCCGACCGCGAGCACCGCCGCCCGCAGCCGCGGGACCGCACCGGCGACCGCCGCGGCCCGACCGATCGGGCCGTCGGGCCCGGTCTCGAGCCACCAGGCGTCGAAGAAGAGTGAAGGCGGCACCACCAACGGCACCAGACTCGCGAGCATCGCCCAACGCGCTCCGGATCTTGCCAGGAACGGTCCGGGCCCCCAGCCGAGAAGCACGGCGAGCGTCGGGATGCCCGCCGACCAGGTGGCCGAGACGATGATCACCCGTCCCGGGTCGAATCCCATCTCCGCAGGCGACGTGGCCGCTCCGGCGACCGCGATCGCGCCCGGAACCACCAGCGTCGGCACGAGCAGCACGATCACCAGGCCGCACCAGATCGTCGCCAGCCATCGAAGGCCGCGGATCAAGAATCGGGCCCCGTCTCGGAGACGCCTTCCGACGCGTCGTATGGATCTGCGCCGCCGATCGAGCGACCGGGCCCGGGCGCCCGAAGCCGTCGGATCCGCTCGGGATCGAGTCGTCGCATCGCTCGATCCACTGCGGCATCCATCGCCGTCGCGACTTCGGGGATCGCCACCGCAAGCGGTTCCTCCACCCGCAACGTCGGATCGATCTCGATCGTCGGATGCGCCAGCGGAAGGTTGCGCGAGGCGGACTCATACAGCATCCGCTCGACTTCTTCGGAGGCGAGAAACGCGAGAAGACGGGTCGCGCCGTCGGGGTTGGATCCACCACCGACGAGCCCCGCCGCGTTCGGAATGACGAGCGTGCCGGCATTCTTCTCTCCCGGCAGCCCGTGTCGAGGGATCGATGCCGCCACCCGCAATCCGCGGCGCTGCGCCGCCACGACATCATCGGTGTCGGTCATCCCCACGAGCGCCTCACCGCGAACCACCGCGTCCACCGTGGCTGCATTCCCACCGGGGAGCATCCGCACCCCGTTCTCGGCGAGGCCGTCGAGCCATGCGTCGAAGTACCCGGGCATCGCGGTCCGGTTCCAGAAGACGGCCATCGCCCCCAGGTGCCCGCGCGTCGTGCCGAAGCGGGGATCCGCCATCACGACGCGATCCCGGAACCTGGGTTCGACCAGCGCGGTCCACCGCGTCGGCGCCTCGGAGGGAGCGAGCACCTCCGGGTCGTACACGATCACTCGCGCCCGACCCGCGAACGCGAACCATCGACCGTCGGGCCGACGCCAGCGGACGGGGTGGGCATCGAGTTCCGGATGGACTGCGGGAACGAGGATCTCCTCGGTCGCGAGCCGTTCCACCTCGAAGGGCGCCGAGCTCCAGAAGAGATCCGCTCTCGGGCGACCCGCTTCACGACGCAGACGGCTCGCCAGTGCGGTCGTCTTCGTGGCCTCGGTGTCGAAGAGGGGCTTGACGGGAATTCCGGTGCGTGCCGTGAACGCCGCCAGAACCGGCCTCGCGATCTGCTCGTCGACCGAGATGTAGGCGACCACCGGCTGCGTTGATCGGGATTCGCAGCCCGAAAGAGCGGCTCCCGACGCGAGGCCGAGGAGCGCCACCATCGACGCCACCCAACGGCGCGTCGGGTGGAACGAACGCGTCATCCGCATGCGCCTCACGACCCCTCGGGCTTGGTTTCCTTCGCGGGCTCGGCGGGCGATGCCGGAGCCTTCTCTTCCGGCGCGCCCTTCGGCACGGCGTCGATTCGCTTCTTCAGCTCGCCGAAGTAGTGCTGATGGACGTCACGAAGATGCGGCGGGATCGGATCCTCCCGAAGGCCTTCCTCGAACCCGCGTTCGATTCGATCGGAGATCCGCTGCAGCCGGGCCTTCGATTCGCCGACCACCGGTTCGCCTTCGATCATCTCCCGCGCAATGATGTCGCCCTCGCGCTTCTCGACCTTTTCACGCTGCATCTGGGTTCCGGTCGGCGTTGGCGCGATCGGCGCCTGGCCACCCTGGCCCTGACCGCGGCCCCCCATCCCCTGACCCTGACCCTGGCCCTGACCCTGACCCTGGCCCTGGCCCTGGCCCTCCGAACTGCTCTGGGCCTGTCCCTGCGCGAGATTCTGTGCCCACTGGGAGAGCCCCTGCCCCATCTTCTCGCAGGCGCCCTGGCACTGTCCGGACGCGGCCTGGGCCTGCTGGAGCATCTGTTGCATGCGTTCCATCTCGCTCAACATCTCCTGGCCCTGCTGCTGCCCCTCCGACTGGCCCTCCGCCATCTGCTGCATGGCCTGCGACATCTGCTGCATCGCCTGGGACGCCTGCTGCTGGGCCTTGGCGGCTTCCTGGAGCGCCTGTTTCTGCGACTCATTCAGATTCGATGCGTTCTGGATCGCCTGCTCCAGCGCTTCGGGATTCTTCGCCAGATCGGGATCGAGCCCGGCGTTCTTCAACGCATCCTCGAGGTCCTTCCGCTTGTCGGCGGCTTCCTCCAGCTGCCGTGCGAGATCCTCCAGCGCGGCCTTCAGGGCTTCCGCCTCCTCGGGCGACATGTCGCCGGACTCCATGCGCTCCGCGAGACGCTCGAACGCCTCCTTCGCCTGCTTGAAGTCCCCCTTCGCGAGCGCCTCCGCGAGTTCGTCCGCGTCAGCGTCACCGGAACCGTCGTTCTTCAGGTCCGCAAGCGACTCCCGAAGGGTCGCGTCCATCCGGGCATCCTCGCCCTCGAGGATCTCCTGCAGACGATCCTGCAGCGCCGTCACCTGGCGGATGGCCTCCCGCTTCACCTCTTCGGGAGTCCGCGCCTCTTCGGGCTTGTCGCTATCCTCCAGCCCACCCAGCATTTCCTCCAGCGTGCCTTCCATCTCCGTCGCGAGCATCTCGTTCTCGTCGATGATCGCGATCAGTTCCTCGACCTCGGACTCCACCTGCTGGTTGGCCTCCGCGAGGACGGTGTCGTCTTGCGTCGGCACGCTTCCGAAGAGATCCCCCTGCGGCACGATCGTCCAGACCCCGACCACGAAGAGGAGAAGCATCGGCGAGACCCACCAGCCACGCGGCGGCGTCGGACGGAACGCCTGTGCGACCCGGCCCCGGACGTCGGGGCGTTGCGCGGCGGCCGCGGCATCCGCGATCGCCGCGACGGCGAAGGGATCGTCCCGATCCGAAATCTGGACGGCCGTGCTCAGTCGATCGTCGAGGCCCAGCCGCTGGTCGATCGCGATGGCGACCGACACGGGATCCCGACCGGGACCGAGGGCCCGCGCGAGTGCGAGCAGCAAGACCAGGCCAGCCGTCACGGACGCCGGGATCCACCATGGCGACGCCAGCGCTGGAACGGCCTTCGTCGCGAGCGCCCACAGCATCAGCACGGCGAGACCGATCACGGCCCCCCCGGCGAGCGTCTCGAGAAAGCGAGCCAGGGTCAGCCGGCGGGTGGCGCTTCGGATAAGGCTCTGGATCTCGGTCATCGGCGATGGGTACCTCGGAGACGGATCGGATGAATTCCAGCCTGCATGAAGGATAGCACCCTCATCCCCCTTCCAGAAGGCCCACCCTTGAAGGCCAAGTATCGACGGACCCTGAAGTTGGGAGGGGAATCCGGTCGATTCCCAAACCAGCGGCCCGATCGTACGTATCGGACGGGCAGCGTTGAAATCGCGATTCCGCGTCCGGAGAACCTCCATGCCCATTTCGACTCGTCCGCTCTTCGTGCTGTGCCTCGGGCTCCTGCTCGCCGGTGCAGACGCTCCCCGGGCCTTTGCGCAAGCCACGGACGAGGACCTCGTTCGAGAGAACGAACGGCTTCAGGCCCGAGTGACCGACCTCGAGACCGCCCTCGCCGCCGCCCTCGCCAGGATCGCGGACCTCGAGAAATCACTCGCCGCGACGAGCTCGGGCGGAGCCGCCGCCGTGCCGGCCGCGACTTCGGCGCCCGTGCCGCCGCCGCAGGCCAGCCCCGCCGGCCTCGTCGCCGAGATTCGAAAGGCGTTCGCCGCGGCCGTCGCGAAGAACCCCAACCCCGTTCCCACCGCGACGTCCGACGAGGATGAACGAATCCGCTACGTCCGGTGGCTGAACAAGTGGATCGCGTCGTCGAACCGCGCCTTCCGCGATCGCGTCGACTGGCCGGTCCGGATCACCGATCGCCGACCGCGGTCGAACATCGATCAGTTCGTGACGTTCCAGCCCTGGGACATCGATCGGGACGCACCCGTCGGAAGTCCCTTCGAGATCGCGGTACCGAATCGAGCCGTGGAACGCGCGGATCGGCCGCGAGCCGATGATGCGAGTCCCACCTTGCTGCTTGGTGGCGTCTTCATTCCCGAACTCCGTTTCAACGCCGATCGCTTCAGCCCCGGTCCCTTCGACAATCCGCCTTTCATCGGCGCGATGGCCGAACTGACCTGGCGGTTCGACTTCCAGGGACTCTCTCCGCGCATCGGCATCGCCGGAGCGACCGAGGACGCCTCGAACCCGAGCCCCTGATTCCATGATGCGCACCGACCACCGCAGCCATCCGAGGAGCGAACATGGATCCGGATGACCACGTCTGCCTCTGCTTTCGCGTCAGCCTTCGCAAGGTGCGGACGTTCCTGAACCGCGAGGACCCGCCGGTCGCGAGTCGGCTCGCCGACTGCCTCGGCGCGGGGACCGGTTGCCAGTGGTGCGTGCCGTTCCTTCGAAAGCTCCACGCCATGAAGCAGGCGGGCGAGACGATCGATCTGCCGATCTCGCCCGAGTCCTACGCCGCCCGGCGTGCGACGTATCGACAGACGGGCACGCGTTCCGAGACGACGTCAGGCGACGACGATCTCCTCGAGTGAGATCTCGGTGTTGGTGTAGATGCAAAGCTCGCCCGCGATGGTCATCGACGCCCGACAGACCTCGGCCGGCCCGAGGTCGGTGCAGCGCCGGAGGGCCCGGGCCGCGGCCAGGGCATGATTGCCTCCGGATCCGATCGCCGCGACGCCGTCGTCCGGCTCGATGAGATCCCCCTGACCGCTGACCACGAGCGTGCGTTCGAGATCCGCCACGATCATCATCGCCTCCAGCCGTCGCAGGGCCCGATCGGTCCGCCAGTCTCGCGCGAGTTCCGCGGCCGCCTTCAAGAGATTGACCGGCGATCCCTTCAGCTTGGCTTCGAACCGCTCGAGCAGCGCGAAGGCATCCGCGGCACCACCCGCGAAGCCGGCGAGCACGCCGCGACGTTCCGCGCCCACCTCGGGGATGCGACGGATCTTGCAGGCGGACGATTTCGCCACGACGTCGCCCAGCGTGACCTGACCGTCACCCGCGATCGCGACTCCCTG
>JAACEA010000218.1 GCA_009936695.1 Planctomycetia bacterium | reverse complement strand
GGACGGTGACGTGCCGCCGTAGTCGAGTTCGAACCACGAGCTCGAGGGGGCGGTTCCGCCGAGGACGTCGCAGTCATCGCCTTGGTAGCTCCAGCCACCGGTGGGGGCCGCGTGGGAGGACTGGCTCGACTCCATGACGACCGCCGCGGACGCGGTCAGGATGGCGAAACCGGCGATGGTCGGTGCGATTCGTTCGTGGTACTTGCGAGACATGGTGATTCCTCCACGGGTGTTGTTTCGGTCCTCCGGAGCATCCGGGTGACCTGCTTGCAGAAACCCGTAGGGACGTGGATCACCGGTGTGACGGGAAAAGTCGGCCCGCTCGCGAAGCCGATCGGAGGTCGCTAGAATCCTCCGCTCAGGAGAGGTGGCAGAGCGGTTGAATGCGCCGGTCTCGAAAACCGGTATGGCCTCCGGGTCATCGTGGGTTCGAATCCCACCCTCTCCGCTTGACGACGACCGCCGGCACGAGTTCGTGCCGGCGGTCGTTCTTTCGCTCCGTCGTCGCGGAGTCCGGGTGGGCCGGGCCGTCGGCTCAGACGGCCTCGCCCGTGTCTTCCGCGATCCATCCGACGGTGCCGTCCGGGAGTCGGATCCGCCACCATCCCGGACGCCGCTCGAGAATGGAGAATTCGACGCCCTTGGAGATCGTCTCGTCGGTCGCGGGGGAGAAGGTCGCGCCATTCCCGGTTCGCAGGGTCACATCGTCGATCAGGAGCACGCCTGCGGAACGACGGGTCGCAAGCGTTCGATCCACGAGGATCGTTCCGGTGGCGAGGACCGCGGTGATCCCGAGGATCGCCAGCGTGGATCTCCACGCCAGCGCCGTCGCCTCCGCCTCGTCGCTTCGTGGTCCGGAGCCGCGGGCCCGGCGGGCCAGCAGGAGCATCCAGAATCCGATCCAGGTCGACACCGCGATCACGTACCGACCGGGCGTGTCGACGGCCTTCCACCATCCGGCGAGATTGGAGACGGTGAGATCCGTCGCATCGGCCTCGATCGGTCGCTCGACGCGACGTCGGGCCTCGGCGAGGTTCGCGGCGACGTCGTCATCGAAGGGAGCGAGCCGCTCGGCCCGCCGGTACGCGACGATCGCCTCGCCAAGCCGTTCCGCTCGAAGTTCGGCATTGCCGAGGTTGAACCAGGCGGCGGCATTGTCTCCACCGGCTGCGATCACCGTTCGCCAGCCGTCGGCACTGCGCCGAAAGTCACCGAGCGCGTCCGTCGACCCCGCCACCCGGCCGAGGCCGGACTCGTAGGCCGACTCCGCGTTCCGGGCGAGTTCGAGGAGGTCTTCGTCGCCGAACGTCGCCGGGGTGATGATGGTGCCCAGCAGCACCAGTCCGGCGATCAGCACCGAGTGGAGTGGAGTTCGTCGGGTGGTCGTCATCGGTCGGACCTCCGTCCCGGTCGGAGCGCATCGAGACTGGAAATGAGGGCTCCCGCCCGCCGTTCCAGCTCGGCGTCGTCGCTGGAAGCGCCCGCGTAACGGACCGTCTCCGCGGCGTCGAGCACGCTGCGGAGTTCCTCGCGATCCGAGGGTTCCAGACCGGCTCGTTCCACCGCGATCTCCGCCTCGCGGGCGGTCATCGCGCCCTCCGGCAGATGGAGGCGATCCGCGATGAGTCCGCAGAGAGACGCATGGACACGGTCGGCCGTCGAGCCTTCGCCGCCGAGAACGGATCTTGCCTTCGATCGGGCGGCGGCGGCCCGCCTCGCATCGGGGTTCGCCAGTCGATGTTCACGTCGACGGATCAGCAGCAGTCCCACCAGATACGTCACCGGCGCGGCGATCGCGATCGTCGCGGTCGTCCATCCCGCTTCGAAATCGCGCCGTGGCGTCGCGGCGTCGGCGACGGGGTGGTTCGCACGCAGGCCACCGGTGGTCGCGGTCAGCGTCGTGCCTCGCAGAATCGCCTGGTCGAGTCCGCCTTCTCCGCGGACCGTGCCGACGAGGTCGAGCCGTTCACTCGGTGCGACGTTGATCGGGACGGGTTCACTGCTCGCGGTCACGTATCGCTCGAGCTCGGGATCGAAGCTCACGAAGGGGATCGAGGGAATCGCGTCGAGGTCGTCGCGCTCGGGTCGGAGCGTTTCCGTGAAGATCTTGGTTCGTCCCTCGACGATGCCGGTGGTCGGATCGTCCGGGACCCGGAATCCATCCAGTGCCTCGAGGTCGCGGAGCGGTGGGGGGCGGAGGTTCGCGAGATCGCCCGCGACTCCCGGCGACTCGTCGGTGACCTCGAATCGGAGGGTGATGGGATCGCCGACCGAGACGTCACGGGGTTCGGCGAGGGCGCGGACCGAGAACCGGCCCACCGCGCCGGTGAAACTCGATGGGCGTCCCTCCTCCGGCAGCGATCGGACCTCGATCGGCCGGATCCGGGCGGTCTGGATCACGGGGCGGATCCCCTCGATCTCCATCTGGCGTCGATTGAAGATGTCCCGGGTGACGGCGATCTCGGTCGGTTGCCGGAGCAGGATCTGCACCTCGCCCGGATCGATCTCGCCGGCCTTGATCGGAATGACGTCGTGGTTGATCTCGTAGAGGAAGTACGTCCGATCCCCGCGTTCGACTCGACGGCCGGAGGGACGACGCCGGTTTCTCGCGAGCTCCTCGAGCGACTCCTTGAACAGGCCCCAGGAAGACTCGCCGGCGGAGATGAGTCCCCACATGTCGGCTTCGTCCAGCCGTATTCGATTCGCTCGGTCCACGAACTGCTCGACCCAGATCTGCAGGGTCAGTCGCACCGGCTGGCCGACCCACGCCCGTTCCGGGGTGCCGATGATCTCGACGACCAGGAGATCGCCGACCTCGCTCTTGGTCGCGATGACCCTCCATGGATCGCTTTCGAATCGTTTGCCGTCCACCGTCAGACCGATGGGCGGAATCTCGATGATGCCGGGCCGCGTCGCGACGAAGCGAACCACGAAGGTGCGGGTGGACCGTGTCGTCACCACGCCGTTGATGATCTGCGTGAAGGTGCTCTCGCGGGCGCTTGGCAGCACCGTGCTGGTGAGACCGTCGATCTCCGGTACCTGTGGCTCGGTCCAGGCTTCCGCATTCACGATGTCGACTTCGAGGAGAAAGGGCTGTCCGACCCAGACTTCGCGCTGGCCGAACTTGAACTCGGCTTGCCCGTCCGCCAGAACGCTCGTGGTCAGCGATCCGAGGCAGGCGATCAGCATCACGACCAGACGCGGCATGCGTTGGCGGGATCGTCGAGTGAATTCGGGGTGGACGACGTGATGCATCACCAGTCACGCTCCACGGGTTTCCTCGGGCGAAGTTCCTCGGCTTCGGCCTGGGCGCGACGACGCTGGCGTTCCTTGTCTCGGACCGATTGAAGAAGGCGTTCCGCTTCTTCGCGGGTCATTCGTGGTTCGGTGTCCTCCGTCGCCTTCTCCGACGTCTCGGGGGAAGACGGGGTAGCTTCCGATTCGCCTTCCGGTTCGGAATCCGGTTGATCCTGCCGCGGGTCTTCCTGCTGCTGCTGGTCCTGCTGCTGCTGATCCTGCTGCTGCTGATCCTGCTGCTGCTGATCCTGCTGCTGCTGGTCCTGCTGCTGCTGGTCCTGCTGCTGC
>JAACEA010000217.1 GCA_009936695.1 Planctomycetia bacterium | reverse complement strand
TCGACGAGTCGATCGCGGAGCCGGCACCAGCGATCGACCATCCGCCCGCAGTCGCGGAGACCCTGCATCGTGAAGTTCGCGTTCTGGCGGTAGTGCGTTCGCACCAGTTCGAGCCGAAGGGCCGCGGGCGTCACCCCCCGGGCGAGGATGTCGCGGACTGTGAAGAAGTTGCCGCCGGACTTCGACATCTTCTCGCCCTCGACCACGAGGTGCCGGGTGTGGAACCAGTACCGGGCGAATCGTTCACCACCGGAAGCCGCGCAACTCTGCGCAATCTCGCACTCGTGGTGCGGGAAGATGTTGTCCTCGCCGCCCGAATGCAGGTCGATCTGTCCCGCGTGCGGTCCCTCCGACGTCGCGAGCAGGCCCTGGGCCATCGCACTGCACTCGAGATGCCATCCCGGATATCCCTCGCCCCACGGACTCGCCCACCGCATGAGATGCGACGGATCAGGCTTCCAGAGGAGAAAGTCGGCCGGATGGCGCTTCGCCGCCTGATTCGTCGAGGACACCCGACCGCCCTCGCCCGCACGCAGCGCGTCGACGGTGTTGCCGCTCAATCGGCCGTACGCCGGGAAGCTCGCGACGGAGAAATAGACCGCCCCGTCACCACCGACGTACGCGTGATCACCCTCGATCAACCGCTCGATCAACGCAATCATCTCCGGAATCCAGCGGGTGGGCCGCGGCATCAGCGCCGGATCCTTCTCGGCGTCCTCCACGACACCGAGCCCGAGGATCCGCGCGTCTTCGATGAAGGCGTCGGCGTAGAAGTCCGCGATCGCGTTGGGATCGTTCGGATCCAGCTCGACGCCCTCGGGGAGCTCGCCGGACTTCTTCGCCTCCTGCAGTCGCTTCCCCGCCACCGCCATCTTGTCCTCGCCCCCGCCGTCCGCCACCGCGTCGTCGGTCATGTGGCCGACATCGGTGATGTTCATGACGTGTCGCACCTCGTGTCCGAGGAACTCGAGCGTCCGACGAAGCACGTCGGCATTCAGAAAGGACCGGAAGTTGCCGATATGGGCATAGTCGTAGACGGTCGGACCGCACGTGTAGAAGGTCACGGGGCCGTCGGGATCGATGGGTTCGAATTCGACCTGTCGTCGTTCGAGGGTGTCGTGGAGTCGAAGTGGCATCGGCCGTTCCGGTACGGAGCGAAGGTCGAAGCCGAGGTCCCGGGGGGCCGCGGCGCTGGAACCCGTATCCTACGACGTCGAGATCCTGTTCCGGTGCCGGGAGCCCGATTCCAGATGCGCATCACCATCGTGCTGGGACCATTCAAGCCGCCGCCGCCCGCCCCGAGCGGCGCCATCGAGAAGGTCTGGTGGAAGCTGGCCGAGGTCTTCGCCCACCGAGGACACGAGGTGGTCATGGTCGGCCCGGACCACCCCGATCTCCCCCGCGGATCGTCGATCGACGGTGTGGCGTACCGGCGACTGCCCCTGCTGGCCCGTGGGCGAAGCGTCCGAGGCGACATCATTCGCGACTTCGGATGGTCCCGCCGTGCGGCTCGCCTGCTTCCGGACGCGGACGTGACGGTCACGAACTGTTTCTGGCTCCCCTGGCTTCTCCGATCGCCTCGGAATCGGATTCGTCGCCGGATCGGGGTCCTGAACATGCACGTCCAGCGATTCCCGAAGGGACAGATGCGTCTCTACCGCGGGGTCGACCGAGTCTCGACGGTGTCGCAGGCGATCGTCGACGGAATCGTGAACGAGCGGCCCGAGTTCGAAGGGCGGGTCGAGTTGATCGGCAACCCCGTCGACCTCGCGACCTTTCATCCCGCGGACGACCCGAAGCGCCGTTCCGAGACGACTCGAATCCTCTACACCGGCCGGATCCACCCCGAGAAGGGCCTTCACCTGCTGGTCGAGGCATGGCGTCGCCTGCTCGCGTCGGGCCGGTCGTTCGGACTCCGGCTCGTCGGTCCTTCGGACCTCGGCGACGGTGGCGGTGGACCCGACTACGTTCGCCGACTCCGCGAACTCGCCGGCGACGCCCCCCTCGAACTTCCCGGTGGGGTCGCCGATCCCGCCGCCCTCGCCGAAGAGCTGCAAGCCGCCGATCTCTACTGCTACCCGTCCATCGCCGCGAAGGGCGAGGCATCTCCCGTGGCCCCCCTCGAGGCGATGGCGTGCGGTCTTCCGCCGGTGGTCGCGGACCTGCCCCAGTACGCCGCATACATCCGGGACGACGAGACCGGCCTCGTCTTTCCACGCGGGGACCGGGAGATCGAGGCGCTCGGGGAAGCCATCGATCGCCTCGCGACCGACCATGAACTTCGCCTCAGACTCGCTGCCAACGCGATCGAGGCGGCCGCCCGATACGGAATCGAGGAGATCGCCACCGCGTATCTCAAGGACTTCGAGCGATCGGCCGACGAACTCCGGAGAGGACGGCCCGAATCGTGAGCAACCGACCCCGCAATCGACCGAAGGATCGACTTCACCGGAAGCAGGACGACCAGGCCAGCGCCTACGCCAGCCCGTGGTCGCTTCGCGAGCGGCTGGGTGTCGCACTCTTCGCGGCCACCTGGACGATCTTCTGCCGCTGGACGCCGAATCCCGCGAACGCATGGCGACTGCTGGTCCTCCGGATCTTCGGGTGCCGGATCACCGGACGGCCCTATGTCGCGGGTTCCTGCCGAATCCGTGTCCCGTGGCAGTTGGAACTTCACGATCGCGCCTGTCTCGGACCCGACAGCGAGGTCTACAACCTCGGCGAGTGCATCCTTCGGGCCCGGTGCACGATCGCCCAGGGCACCTATCTGTGCGGTGGAAGTCACGACCTCTCCGTTCCCGCGCTTCCCCTCATCGTCGGTCCCATCGACGTCGGCGAAGACGCGTTCATCGGCGCGCGGGCGTTCATCATGCCCGGCGTGACCATCGGCGAAGGGGCCGTGGTCGGTGCCGCCGCGGTCGCGGTGCGCGACGCGAAGCCCTGGACCGTGACCGTGGGGAACCCGGGCAACGAGATCGCCATGCGGAAGTTCGACCGGGCCGACGTCGACGAAGTCTGACTCAGGCCTTCGCCGCCCGCCGCTCCGCCTTCTCGAGCTCGATGATCTTGAGCCGGATCTGGAAGAAGTAGATCCACTTCAACAACGCGAAGGCGAAGCCGGGATACCCGTCGAGGATCCCGAAACGGAAGACGTAGCTGGCGAGGAAGTAGCCGGGCGCCAGCCACCAGCGCCGAATGGCACCGTACTTCCAGCGCTGACGCCGGGTGAAGTACGACTGGCCGGGCCCCCCGCCCTCGACGAGCTTCATGTATCGCTTCGCCTCCCACGACGAATACTCGTTGTGCTTCCGGATGTAGGACTCGAGTCCCTTGTAGTCGTCGTGATCGATCGTGGCCGAAATGCGTCCGGTGGTCCCGGTCAGCACCGGGTGCTCGTGGACCTCCATGTCGAGGTGGCTCCAACGCTCCTCGTCGATCCGCTCGTACTCGCCGCTCCCCGTTCGGATCAACGCGAGCTTGGTGAACGCCGTGCCGTGCCGGAGATACCGACCCATGAAGTAGTTGTGATAGGAGAGCCACATGCCGTCATGATCGCTGTTCGGGAGCGTGGAGGCGAGTTCGTTGCAGAACTCGTCGTTGACGTATTCATCCGCGTCGAGAAAGAGGATCCAGGGCGTGTCGAAGTCGTGATTTCGGAGCACCCAGTTCCGTTTCTTCGGGAACTGCCCGTTCCAGCGGAAGTCGATTACGTCGGCCCCATGCTCCCGCGCGATCTCGACCGTTCGATCGGTGCTTCCGGAATCGACCACCACCACCTTCGCGAAGCGGCCGAGGCGACTCAGACAGATCGGGAGGTTCTTCTCCTCGTTGAGCACCGGAACCACCACGGTGACCGGAAGGTCGCCACGGGGACCGGTCTCGCGCATGGGTTCGGGACTTCGCGGAGCACGATCGAGACGGAGTTCCTTGATCTTCAGCGAGATGAGGAACTCGTATGCACTGATGAAGAGGCTGAATTGCCGGCCCGTCGCACCGTCCATGAATCCGCGACGCCAGATGTACATGTAGAAGAAACGGAACATCCATGGTGCCGGCAGCAGGTGGTATATCCGTTGCTTGAACCATCGACGGCGCTGAAGCGCACTGCCGAAGATGTTGGATGCGAGACCAGAGGCGGGCGGACCCGCGGCGTCGCGGCCGCGAAGGATCTCCTGGGCTTCCAGGCTCGAATAGCTGTTGTGCTTCGCGATCGAGTGCTCGATGCCGCGGCGATCGTCATGGGTCATCGGTTCTTCGAGGTAGGCGGCCTCTCCGTCCACCACCATGTGCTCGTGAACCGCCCGGTCCTCGTACTGCGCCGACCCGCGCTTGAAGAGCCGGAGATTCCAGCTCGGGAAATACCCGCAGTGCCGAATCGGATCATCGAGGAAGTAGAAGAGCCGATTGAGATAGAACGCCGACTCCTCCACCGTGTCCGGATCCCGTTCGATCACCGCGAGAATCTCCTCCCGCAACGCCGGCGTCACGATCTCGTCCGCATCGATGATCATCGTCCAGGGCGCACTGAAGTCGAGATTCCGAAGCGCCCAGTTCTTCTGAGCGGCGTAGCCCGACCAGTCGTGGTGAACGAACTCCGCCCCCATCGATCGCGCGATCTCCGAAGTCCTGTCGGTCGACCCCGAATCGACGACGAAGACCTTCCGCGTCCACCCCTGCAGCGCCTCGAGGCAAGAGGGGAGATTCGCCTCCTCGTTCTTCGTGATGACCAGTACGTCGATCATGTGCATGCCTCGAGAAGTCCGAGATGGCGTCGAGCGACGTCCTCGCAGGTCGTGAATCGAAATCGTTGCAGCAATCGCTTCAGCTTGGCCGCGGTTCCGGCGAGACCGGCATGAAGATAGAGGCTCCGTTTCGGCGACATCGGGACCCGAGGGCAGTCCGGGGCGAGATCGCGTGGATGCAGGTAGATCACGGCGGGGACTCCCGACGCCTCTCGGGCCTCGAAGGCCCGATCGAGCACGGAGGCGGGAAGCAGGCGGAAGTAGCTGCCCCCGGAGAATCCCGTTCGAATCGGTCCGAATCGCGTGCGGCTCATCGGGATGGACCGGATCACACGGCCCGATGGCGTGGTCACCAGATGCGGTGCGTCGGGACAGGGATAGCCGCCGTTCTCCCGGGGCTTCGGAAAGAGACTCGCGTCGTATCGGATGCCCGCGTCAAGCAACTCGTCGAACACCCACTCGAATCCGGGAACCACCGAGAAGCACGGTGCGCGATAGCCATGGACGGACACGCCGGCACAGTCCTCGATGGCGGAGATCGAACGTCGAAGATCGTCGCGGAAGGTCGGTCGATCGAGATCCGGAACGAGTCGATGCCAGTACGAGTGCGACCCAATCTCGTGTCCAGCGGCGGCGATTCGGCGAACGAGTTCCGGATGACGATCCGCGATCCAACCGACCACGAAGAACGTGCCACGAACATCATGGTCTTCGCAGATCCCCAGAATCTCGTCGGTTCGTCGTTCCACGAGACTCGAACGCGTCGCCCAAGTGCCGGAATCCTCGAGTTCGGGAACGCCGATCACGTGGAACCAGTCCTCGATGTCGAAGGAGAGTCCGTGTCGGAGAGGCTCCGTCACAGTGGCGTCGAAGGGGACACTCATGAGG
>JAACEA010000216.1 GCA_009936695.1 Planctomycetia bacterium | reverse complement strand
GGCAGTGGTGATGGTGGCGGGGTTGCTACTTCGGCCGACGCGCACGCGGACACACTCCCGCGACCCGTCCGTGGAGTTCGGCTCGAGGCGAGCCCGTGGCATGGAGACGATCTGGCGGCCGGGGAGCGGCCCCTCTCCTGGGTCGAAGTCAACTCGACGGCCTTGGACGAGGTGGGCCCGGATCCGCTGGCCCGCGCGAGCTTCTTCGAGTCGTGGGAAACGCACAGCCCATCGTCATCGTCACGCGACGAAACTCCGGTCCCGTCCTCCCACGGCCGGGAGCTATCCGAATGTCCCGCCACGTGCTTCGACCAGACATGCGACGACTGGGACGACAGCGGCTCGTTCCCCTGCTGGTTCTTGGAGTCCGATTACGATTGCGACTGCGGCGGGTGCGACTGCGGTGGGTGCGAATTCACCGACTGCTACGGGTTCACTTGCGACTACTGGGTCGCGAGCAACGTGGACTACACGTGCGCCGTCATGGAAGATGTTTACTCCTGCGACTGCACCAGCTGTATCTGCCCTGGCGAGCCTACTCCGGCGCCGACCATGATCCCACCGACTCCCGAGCCGACCTCGACGCCCCAGCCGACGAACACACCTATACCCACGCCGGTGCCGACGAGCTATTGCGACTATTACTTTGGCGGAGAGAGTGGTGGTCCGAGGCGGTCAAGGACAAGACCCGGCAGTTCTTCGCCGATGCCGCGGTCTGCGGGCTGTCCGCGATCGCCCTCGGCACCAACGCCCCCCTCGTCCTTCGCGAGGAGGCCGCCGAGTATCCGAAGGACGGCGGCGTGACCGTGTTCGGCTCGACCGCCGCGGTCTGTCCCGAGAAGGCGATCGCCGCCAACTGCTCCGCGGTACGCGAGTGGGACTCCAACGGCACCAACTTCGGCTACAACCCGGCGCTCGGCCACACCGCGGGCGAGTTCGGGCACAACGACTTCTACGCGGTCCCCGTCGCCGCGGCACAGCTCACCGGGGCCGACGGTGCCGCGGCCCTTCGCGGCATGATCCTTCACGACGAGATCCGCGGGCGACTCGCCGAGGTGTTCAGCCTCAAGACCTACAAGATCGACCACGTCGTGCACGGCGCGATCGCCTCCGCCGCGGTCTACGGCGCGATGATGGGCGCCACCGCCGAGCAGATCGAATCCGCGATCGGCATGACCGTCGCCCACTTCATCCCCTGGCGGGCGATCCGGGCCGGCAAGCAGCTCTCGGATTCGAAGGGCGCCTCCGCGGCGATCTCCACCGAGGTCGCGGTGCTCGCGATGATGCGTTCGATGAAGGGCTTCCTCGGCCCCCGCGACATCTTCCGCAATCCCGAGGCGATCTGGCGACAGTTCGAGCCCACCGACGGTGACGCCCCGTTCGATCTCGTGCTCAGCCATTCGGGCGACGACTTCGCGGTGATGGGCATGCACTTCAAGCTCGGCCTCTACGAGCACCAGTCCGCCGGCGCCCTGCAGGGCATGATCGACCTCGTCTCGGAGAACCCGGACCTGCTCGCGAATCCCGATCTGATCGAGACGATCCGGATCGTGGCGTACGAGCCCGCCTTCGGCATCATCGGCGACCCGGCGAAGCGGGACCCGAAGACCCGCCAGAGCGCGGATCACTCCATGGTCTACATCGTCTCGACCCTGTTGCAGAAGGCGATCGACGCCGCGAAGTCGAAGGGCTCGGGGACGATCGCCGACGACAACGACGCGATGTGGAAGTCGTTGATCCTCGTCCCCGCCGACTACGACGCCGCCTCGATCGCCCGTCCCGAGACCCGGGCCCTGATGGCGAAGATCGAGTTCGCCCACGGTGGCAAGGACTACGACGATCGCTACCCGGACGGGATCCCGACTTCGGTGGTCATCGAGACGACCGATGGCCGCAGCCTCGACTCGGGCCTCGTCATGTATCCCTCGGGCCATGCCCGCAACACCACCTGCGATCTGGAGGGCATCCTCGCCAACAAGGCCGAGGTGCTCGGCAA
Organism: Planctomycetia bacterium; assembly: GCA_009936695.1. Taxonomy (GTDB): domain Bacteria; phylum Planctomycetota; class Phycisphaerae; order Phycisphaerales; family SM1A02; genus UBA12014. Next base: position 4,282 of record JAACEA010000216.1, on the reverse strand, counting down.
GCTCGCGATGGACGATCCCGCCCCGGTGATCGGTCGATTCCGGCGGGTCGACGACCTGTCCACCGCGGAACTGGCGTCGATGAACGATTTCAAGATCAAGGATCACGGCCGCTTCGAATGAAGCCGCCCGACGGGGCGGCCGCACGACCCTCGACCCTGATGGTCGCGAGCGCGTCTGGAAGGGTCATCCACGATTGCCTCGGAGGATGAACATCACCCCGACCAGCACCAGCAGGAAGCCGACGTAGCTGGGCCAGGTCGGCTCGATCCCCCAGATGCTCCAATCCAGGACGCCCGCGAACACCACCGCGGAGTACCGGAAGGGAGAGATCTGACCCACCGTTCCGAACCGAAGCCCCTTCGCCATGAAGTAGTTTATGAGCACCGAGAAGACGCCGAGGGCGATGAACGCGAAGACCAGCGACGAGTCGACGAAGTACGGCTCCAGCGACTCCCGGGGCGAGAACAGCATCGTCTCCCAGCCCGGTGCCCGGATCGGGAATCCGACCGCGATCATGACCAGCAGACTGAAGACGCTGCCGACGAGGAGCGAATAGAGCGCCGTGCGCTGCGTGGGCTCGTGTCTGACCTTGGACAACAGGAACACGCGGAGGCCGGCGAAGAAACCCGCCAGCACGCCGATGAGCGAAATCGGATTCTCCAACAGTTGGACACCGGGCCGAAGCACCACCGTGACCCCGAGAAACCCGATCGTGATCCCGACCCACACCATCCTCGACTCGCGCCTGCCGTCCCAGACCCTTGCGATGATCGGAGCGAAGATCGCCGCGGTGTTCAACAGCAGCGTCGCGTCCATCAGTGGAATGAAACGGATCGAGACGTAGAAGATTCCCACCGCCAGGACCCACGCCAATCCGATCAGGATCTGCTTCCCGGGGGAATCGGTCCTGAGGGAGACCCGTTTCCCCGCCGCATAGATCGAGATGGCGATGACGAAGCCGAAGAGGAATCGCAACGAGGTCAGGAACTCGCTGCTGAAGCCGCTCGAGGTCCACTTGACCACGGCGCTCATCAACGCCGCGACGAGCATCCCCAGGGTCATGTAGTAACCACCGCGAAGGACGGATTGGCTTGGTTCTCCCGATTTCAGCGCGCGGGATAGGGTCTCTCATCGACGCCATCGAGCGGGGAGATTCGCCTTGCGGTCGACCGAACTAGATGAACTCGCGGACCTTCGCGACCTCGGCGGGCGACCCGAGCAGCACCGGCACCCGCTGGTGCAGGCGATCGGGCTGGACCTCCATGGTCCGAAGATCACCCGAGAAGGACTCCCCACCGGCCTGCTCCATCAGCATGGCCATCGGATTCGCCTCGTAGAGCAGGCGGAGCTTTCCGTCGGGGTTCTTCGCGGTCGGCGGGTACAGGAACACCCCGCCCCGGATCAAGGTCCGATGCACGTCGGAGACCATCGATCCGATGTAGCGGCTGGTGTATCCCGATGAATGGGCGAACCGAAGATAGTTCTGATACCCCTCCGGGAAAGTCTCCGCGTTGGCCTCGTTGATGGAGTACGTGGTCCCCTTCTCGGGAATACGCATCTTCGTCCGGACCCGGAGGAACGAGCCGATCGCCTGATCGAGGACGAACATGTCGACGCCGTCGCCGGTGGTGAGGCACATGACGGTGCTCGAGCCGTAGAGGATGTACCCCGCGGCGACCTGCCTGGTTCCGGCCTGGCACACGGTCCGCTCGCCATCGGCCTCCTCGGGATCGTTGAGGGTGACGGAGAAGATGGTTCCGACGCCGACACAGGAATCGAGGTTGCTCGAACCGTCGAGCGGGTCGAAGAGCACGCAGTACTTCCCGCCGTCACCCGACCGCCGGAGGATCCGGGGTTCCTCGTCCTCCTCGCTGGCCAGCACCGCGATCGACGCCCGGTCGCCGAGACATCGCATGATGATCTCGTTCGCGATCACGTCCATCTTCAACTGCTCCTCGCCCTGCACGTTCTCGGTGCCGTGGGCACCCAGCACGTCGTCGAGACGTGCCCGGCGGACCTTGTTCGCGATGGTCTTCCCCGCAAGGGAGATGGCCGAGATGATCCAGGACAGATCACCCGTTGCGCTCGGGTGCTTCGCCTCCTCGGCGAGCACGTGGGTCTGGAGGCTCATGAGGTTCTGATGGACAAGGTCGTCTTCGTGCTGCATGCCTTCATCATCGACCGGAACGGGAATCCCCTACAATCGCGTCCGGAAACCGGACCATGGTTTCACAGGGCCGGGAACGTCGTTTTCACCCCCATTCGAGGATCCGGCCGGTTCCGCCGGAGCCTCGAGCAAGGCGGCTAAGATGTCGCCCCCACGGCCCGACACGATCATCTTCCAGCCATCAACTCCAACCCCCAGGACCCGATCTTCTCCCATGAGCGACGCCCACACGCCCGTCATCATCGCCGCCCGACGCACCCCCATCGGCCGCTTCCTCGGTGGCTTCGGCCGCGTGACCGCACCCGAACTCGGAGCCGTCGCGATCGCTGGCGCCATGAATGACGCCGGGATCGATCCCGCTGCGGTGGAGGAGGTCTTCATGGGCTGCGTCCTCCAGGCGGGTGTCGGCCAGAACCCGGCACGCCAGGCGGCGCTGAAGGCCGGCATCCCCGACGCCGTGACCGCCGTCACCGTCAACAAGGTCTGCGGTTCCGGACTCGAAGCCGTCATGCAGGCGGCCCGGGCGATCAAGGCCGGCGACATCGAGGTCGCGATCGCGGGCGGCATGGAGAACATGGACCTCGCCCCCCACTTCGCCCACGTTCGAGCCGGCGTGAAGTACGGCCCGGCGACGATGCAGGATCACATGGCGCACGACGGCCTGACCTGTGCCTTCGAGAACTGGCCCATGGGCAACGCCGCCGAGTGGATCGCCGACGAGTACGGGATCTCGCGGGATGACCAGGACCGCTTCAGCGCCCAGAGCCACAACCGGGCCGAGGCGGCCTGGGAAGCCGGTCATTTCGAGGCCGAAGTCCTGCCGATGTCCGCGGAGCAGTGCAACGCCCGCGCGGGCGTCGAGAAGGACGAGGGCTTCCGCCCCGGAAGCAGCCCGGAATCGCTCGCGAAGCTTCGCCCCGCCTTCACGAAGGACGGCTCGGTCACCGCGGGCAACGCCAGCCAGATCTCCGCCGGCGCCGCCGCGATCGTGGTCATGAGCCTTGCCAAGGCGAAGGAACTGGGCCTCTCCCCCATGGCGAAGATCGTCGACTACAACACCGCGGGCGTCGAGCCCAAGAAGCTCTTCTTCGCACCCGCGGTCGGCATCGAAGCCCTGCTCGCGAAGAACGACGTCAAGGTCGACGACATCGACCTCTTCGAGATCAACGAGGCGTTCGCAGCCCAGGTGCTCGCGGACATCAAGCACCTCGGCGTCCCCGAAGACAAGCTCAACGTCTGCGGCGGCGGCATCGCGCTCGGCCACCCGATCGGCGCCAGCGGCACCCGGGTCCTGGTCACGCTGCTCCACCAGCTCGCGCGAACCGGTGGCAAGCGCGGCGTCGCGAGCCTCTGCCTCGGCGGCGGCAATGCGGTGAGCATGATGGTCGAGATGGCCTGAACCGAAGTCGCACGCCTCGCGGCACCGGCACGCCGAAAGCAACCGAGCCCCGGATCCGATGTCGGATCCGGGGCTCGTCGTGTCGTCATGCGGGGATGTCCGCGGAATCAATCCTCGAGCACGATCACCCAACCGTTCCAGTCGCGGGAGTTGTCCCAGCGATCCCAGACCAGAAGGCGATCACCCGCCCGAAGCGAGCGGCCGATCTGGCCGCCATTCCTGCTCGAGGCGAGATCCCGGCTCATTCGTGATCGAACCGCCCCGGTTCCGATCGAGTCGTCACTCACTCGGCCACCGTCCCCCATCTGATAGACGTGCGGGATGGAACCGTCGTTCCCAAGGACGAAGACGGTCCCGCCATTGGACGAGATCGGAAGGACCACCATGTCGTCATGCCGGAGCATGACGTAGTTCGCATCGCATCGCCGGATCGGCGTCCCGTTCACCGCTGCGGTCTTGAGACGCGCCGCGAGCCCTGCGATCATCGCGTCGGATGGAGGTGTCGCCCAATCGCCTCTGGCCTTGCACTTCGCGTGGATCGCCGCTCGGATGGAATTCGCCTCGGGCGAGTCGATCTGGAACGAGAAACTCTTGGGCCTTCGTGCCTCTGCCTCCGCAGCCGCCTTCGCAGCCGCAGCCGCCTCTGCAGCCGCCTTCGCAGCCGCAGCCTTCTCCGCGGCAGCCTTCTCCGCGGCAGCCTGCTCCGCGGCAGCCT
>JAACEA010000215.1 GCA_009936695.1 Planctomycetia bacterium | reverse complement strand
ATCCAGTTCGAGCCCTGGAAGCAGATCAGGTGGTCGGTGGTGACGCCGTTCTGCACGATGCGCATCGCACGCCGTGGTTCATTCGCGTCGGACCTCCGGTCCGGCATCATCGGGTGCAGTCGGGATTCCAATACACCAGCAACAGCCCGAGATCGATGACGTCCGTGACCGCGTCCTGATTGAGGTCGTAGACGCTTGATTGCGGGCCCCAGTACTGCAGGAGCCCGCCGATGTCGGCCGCGTCGACTCGCTTGTCGAGGTTCCCATCGCCCGGACAGGGGATCTCGGATTGCAACTGGTCCTGAAGGGCCTGATAGAGATCGAGAAACGCCGCCGTCTGGATCGGGCCGAGGTCGTCGAGCGGGAGACTGCAGTCGAGCCCGGCCGGCGCGTTTTCGCCGTAGTCGACGCCGAGTTCGCCGGGGAGTCGATCCGCCCCCGGGCAGTCTCGGAGATCGTAGAACTCGAAGGTGATCGCGGATCCCGAGTCGGTCTCGATGTGATTCTGAATGAGCTTGAACCTGCCGTCGGTCACGGCTTCCTGGGCCAGCGGCAGGATCGTGAACGTCTCCGGGAATCCCGGCGAATCCTCGAGCTGGAGGCAGGTTGCGCAGTCGAGCGGTCGCTTCGACGTTCCGCAGTCGAAGTCGGAGCCGGGGCCGTACCAGACGCCGCCGGAATCCTCGCACAGCGACTGGCTGAAGAGAATGCTGTCCGTGCAGACGCCGAGCGATTCGAAGACGCACGGGCCGTAGACGGTGCCCAGGGGGTGCTGGTTCTCGCCGAGCTGGGCGAAGTTGATGGTGCGGGCCGGCGGAACGTCGCCGGCGTCGACCAGATAGCGAAGCATGGGCCTTCCGTCGATGATGTGCGTCGGCGGGACTTCATCCAGGACATCGACGCCGGCGAGTTCGCCGAGCAGGACGAAGAGATCCGCGATGTTCACGAGGTTCCGGTTGATTCGGCCGGGCTGCTCGACGATCGAGCCGGTCACCGACAGCGGCACGGAGACGCCGGTCTGGTAGACGGTGGCCTTGGCGCGGGCGAAATCGAAGGGGAACTCCACGCTCGGGTAGTACGTGCCGTTGTCGCCGATCATGATGATGGTGACGGAGGGATCGATCGAAACCAGTTCATCGCCCTCGAATACGGCGACCTCCGAATCGACGAGCAGTCGTCGGACTTCGAGGTCGATGCCTTCGAGCATCTGTCGGGTGAGCTCTCTTTGTGCGCGCTCGACCTCTCCCGGGGACACCCAGTTCTGGCTGGCGCAGACCTGCGGAAGATCCCGCGGCCAGGAGCGCCCCGGAATTCGAAGGTCGTTGGGCGCCTGCTGATACGGCGTGTGGATGCTCTCGTAGGAGACGGTGAGGAACCACGGCTGGTCGGGCGTCCGTTCGTTCTGCATCCAGTCGATCGCGCGATCGGTGTCGAGGGTGGTCGCATAACCGCGCTGCACGTCCAGAATCGCTTCGGGGGAATCGACCTGTGCCCGGGGCATGACGTAGTACCCGTTCCAGAATTCCGAGTCGGTCGCGGAATCCGTGAACTCGATCCGGGCCCACGCGTCGGCGGATCCGATCATGATGGGCTCGCCGCTGGGCTCGACCATGGGGACCCCGCCGCTGGCGAGACAGTCGATGGCATCGAAGCCGGGGCTCGCGTCGGTCCATTGCGGGACGGGATCATCGCCGTCGCCGGTCGATTCGTAGGCGCACGCGCAGACGGCCGGCTCGTTCGTGAATGGATCGATCGGAAAGCCGCAGGAGTAGATCCCCTGCGCATCCGTGGAGAGTTGGCCGGCAAGCGTGCGGTCGATGAAGGCCGGGCCCCCGTAGGGCGTTCCATCGAAACTGGGAAAGCCCGCCGCGAAGGTCATGGCCGGGCCGGCCGGATTCAGGGTCGGATCACCGAGGTGCCACTTGCCGACGTAGTGCTGCTGGTAGCCCTGGTCTTCGAGGATCTCGGCGATCGTGACTTCGTAGGGCGAGACCTGGGACACGGGAAGGTCCGACGGCAGGCAGGCGTTCATGACCCCGGTCCGCATCGGATACCGGCCCGTGAACAACGTGGATCGGCTCGGCGAACAATCCGGCATCGCCCAGGTGTTCATGAAACGAACGCCCCTCCGCGCGATCGCATCGAGGGTCGGCGTCCGAGCCGAGTCGAAGGCGTTGGGGAGGCCGGTCCGTCGGTCGTAGTTGAAGGAAGTGAGCTGATCGAAGCCGGCATCATCGATGATGAGGAGCAGGATGTTCCCTTGCGGTCCACGATCCGTGGTTCGGCCGGCGTGGGTGCCGGCATCCATCGTGAAGGCGATCGTCACCGTCATCGATGCGAACAAGCACACCCGGAGGATTCGCTGCCATCGCATGTTGATTTCCAATCCAAGGGAGCCGGAAGCGGGCCGCACGCAGCGGGAGCCGATACCAAGACTTTATCTCACGCCTCCCGAACTCGAAACGGAAAGCGTCTGATCCGTTCCAAACGGGCACGTGTCGATAATCGTGTCCCGCGACGGGCGACACCGGGGCCTCGATCCAGTCATCGGGCCGGTCGATTTCGAACGATTCACCGTGACCGATCTCCTGCCACCGCGGGGCCGCGAGATCGAGCGCATCGGCATTCGCATGGTGCCGCGCGGGCCGTACATCATCCCTACGGAGT
>JAACEA010000214.1 GCA_009936695.1 Planctomycetia bacterium | reverse complement strand
CTGGCTTAATGCCTCGAGTCCGACACCCCTGAATACAACATACGAGGCAGGAAAACCCGGAAGGGGGGCACGACCAGCGATCCAGTATAGCTATACATTGTGTGTGTAGGTTGGAATGCATGCTCGAATGTTAACGCTTTCTAGTTTGTTTGTCGTTTTGTGAGAGGTAGATTCCCCGAGGGTTCGAAAAACTTAGTTCTAGGATTGTCCATTGTTTTGGGTGTGCACATGTATGCGTATGTACTCGATTAGGAAGTGTGCGGTGTTGTGGTTTCGGGAGCTTTTGGAAGTGATGCGCCAGGCTTCAAGGGGATCGGTCGTACGCTAGGGCGCCTTCGATCCGTGTGGCGCCGACGGAGCGGGCGTCAACGTCATCATCGTGGACAGTGGGATCAATCCCGCCCAGTCCGAGTTCGCGGGACGCATCGCCACGATGCGGAACTTCTATCCCGACGACAATCCCAACGGCGACGACACCAACGGCCATGGCACGCGGTCGGCCTCGATCGCGGCGGGGTCGGTCTCGGGCGTGGCGCGTGCCGCGTCGATCACCTCGCTCCGCGTCCTGGGGCCGCAGAACTCGGGTTCGGTCGCCAACGTGGTCGCCGGTCTCAACTGGATCGCGAACCCGGCGAACATCGGGACGCCGGCGGTGGCGAACATGTCCCTCGCGACGAACTGGTACGGAAGCCAGATGTTCATCATGAGCACCGCGATCAACGCCGTCATCGGCCGGGGCATCCCGGTTTTCGCCGCGGCCGGAAACTCCTCGTTACCCGCCTACATGAACTATCCGGCCGCCAAGCCGGGGGTCTGCGCCGTCGGCGGCTCGGACGTGACGGACAAGGCAGGCATCTATTCGAACTCCGGCATGCTGGTGGGCGTGTGGGCTCCCGGCAGCCTCATCAGTTCGGCCGACTGGAAACACCCCGACGGCGGTCTGATGCTTCGAACCGGAACTTCGGCGGCGTCGCCCTTCGCGGTCGGCGTCGCTGCACGGTTCCTTCAGCGATACATCGCCGAGGCGGATTACCAGGCACCGAGGCAGGTGGTGAGCCGGACCTATCTCGCGCTGATGCAGAGCGCGGTGGAAGGCCGGCTTTCGAGTGACGATTCGGATCGATATGGATCGCCTCGGGCGAACGGGAATCTCGGAGGTGCCGCCAACCGTCTGCTTCAGGTCTGCTTCGAGGAGACCGGCGCGGCGTGTGACGACTCGCTCGCGTGGAGTGAAGGATCGGCATCGATCGTCTTCGGGGACGGGATCAACGCCCTTCCGGCCGGCACGACGTGTCGGCGGACGGTCTGGAATCCCGCCGGACCCGTCGGCGTCATGTTCAACGCCGTGGCGATCGGATCGAACTCGAGCGGCTCGCCACTGTCGACGCTCAAGGTCATCGATCGGGCGACCGGTTCCGTCATCTGGGATGCGGCATCCGCGCTGGGCAGCGGCTTCGGATCGAACTACAACGCCCTTCGCGTCGCCTCGAGTACCAATCTCGGGCTCGAGATCGAATGGGATTCGACGGCGTCCGCCACCGATCCGGTCGGCTATGGCTACGCGGCCACCGCCCTCGTGATCGGCGCATGTCCGGGCGACCTCGACGGCGATGGATCCGTCGGCGGTGCGGACCTCGCCGGCCTGCTCTCGGCCTGGGGCGTCTGCCCGGCAAGCGAGCCTTGTCTCGGAGACCTCAACCTCGACGGCATGGTCGACGGCGCCGACCTTCCGATCCTGCTCGCTCACTGGGGGGCGTGTCCGGAATGGACCGAACCCGGTTTCATCCGAGACTGCAACGGCACGCCCGTGCCGGCCGGGTTCCACGGCGACAACGTGCTCGACGACGGCACGCGCATCTTCATCGCCGATCCCGCGAGTCTGGCCCCGGAGACGACCCCGGTGCGCCTCGACTGCGAGGCGCTGGCCTGGGACACCCTCGACGATGCCTACGCCATCTCACCGTCCGATCCGCGCCCGGGTGCTTGCACCATGCCCGACGGGACCTGCACGCAGGCGACGCTCGGGGCCTGCACGGCGGCGAACGGCGTCTTCTGGGGTCGCGGCCTCGCGTGCGAGGTCGTCGGAGAGGTCCTTCAGCTAGAGTCGCTGGCCTGTGCCGCCGACGCGATCGCGACGGGATACCCGCCCGCCGAGAATCTCCCGTTCGTGATCGCGATCTCCCGGGACGCGATCGG
>JAACEA010000213.1 GCA_009936695.1 Planctomycetia bacterium | reverse complement strand
GGGGGTTGGCCAGGACGCGAGGACGGTGGCTAGGCAGGCGGGGAAGAGCACGCTGGTCAACGCGATGGTAGGCGACGAACGGGTGATCGCGAGCGAGATCGCCGGCACCACCCGCGACGCGGTCGACGTCCGGGTGGACATCGGCCCCCGGAGCCTGACCGTCATCGACACCGCGGGCATCCGGAAGAAGAAGAGCTGGTCCGACCAGATCGAGGCGTACTCGCACCAGCGCACCATCGATTCGATCGACCGGGCGAACGTCGTCTTCATGATGATCGACGCGACCGAACCGATCAGCCAGGTCGAGAAGAAGCTCGCGAAGGAGATCGTGGACCGCTTCAAGCCGGTCGCGATCATCCTCAACAAGTGGGATCTCACCAAGGAGGATCTCGTCCTCGAGGACTACCTCGAGTATCTCGAGCAGGAACTTCCGGGACTGGCCTACGCCCCCATCATCCGCATGACCGCGACCGAGGCCGAGGGCGTCCGACCGGCCCTGCGGATGGCGCTGAACCTGTTCGAGCAGGCGAGCCACCGGGAATCGACCGGGCGGCTCAACGCGGTGTTCAAGGAGATCCTCGATCGTCGCGGCCCCAGTTCGCGACTCGGCACCCGGGCCAAGATCCTCTACGTCAGCCAGGTCGCGGTCCATCCGCCCACGATCGTGCTGGTGGTGAACAAGCCCGACCTCTTCAAGGGTGGGTACGAGCGGTACATCCTGAACCGCCTCCACGAGGAGCTGCCGTACAGCGAGGTGCCGATCCGACTGATCTTCAGCGAGCGCCGACGCCTCGGCCTGTCCGAACTGAAGGGCGGGGCGCACCGGGAAGGCAAGAAGGCCGAACACGAGGGCGACGGCCTCGAGATCGTCGACCTCCCCGCCGAAGGCGACGACGTCATCTGATCGCCGATCGATCCGTCAGGAGTTCGGGAGATGGAAGGGGCATCGGCCGCCCTCATCCGGTACGATCGAGGTTCGAACGCGTTACCACCCGATCCGCCCGTCGAGCGGCGTTTCGGGGCCGAAAACCCCGCTCGACGACATCCCCGACCCCAGACCGAAGTACGACGACTCGTTCCGAAGCCGTCGGGGTGGTGGATGTATCAACTTTCGAGACGCGTTCACCATGTCCATCTTTCCCCTGCCCGTCTTTGAAGAGGACGCCGATCCCGCCCGCCGGGACGCGATGTCCGATGCAGAGCAGTACGCCCGCCTCGAGTCACCTTCCACCATCGTGGTCCGGGTGGGGGCGATGCGGCGCGTCGCGGAGTATCCCTACTCGGGGGATGCCAAGCCCGGCTGCGGCTCGAAACTGGTGGCGAAGACCCACCGGGGGACCGAGCTGGTCGAGATGCTGACCACCACCTGCCCGAACGCCGGCTGCGGCAAGGCGGTCTCGAGGTCGGAGATGCTCGACTACATCAAGGCCTCGGGCGGCAAGGACTACCCGTTCCGCACCGACGGACGCATCCTGCGAGTGGCGACGATCGAGGACCTCAACGACTGGTCCGCGATCAAGTCGACCGCGCTGGAGAAGGTCAAGACCGTCAAGCGGATGGTCGAGGAACACGCCCTCGACATGCAGGTCGTGGACGTCGAACCGATCCTCGGCGAGGAACAGCTTTCGGTCTACTACATGAGCGAGGACCGAGTCGACTTCCGACTCCTGCTCAAGGACCTCGCCACGGAATTCGGAACCCGGATCGAGATGCGGCAGGTCGGTGGCCGGGACGAGGCGCGACTGGTCGCCGACTACGAGAAGTGCGGCCAGCACTGCTGCTGCAAGAACTTCCTGAAGGTCCTCAAGCCGGTCTCGATGCGATCCGCCAAGGTCCAGAAGGCGACGCTCGATCCCCTGAAGATCTCCGGTCGATGCGGACGACTGATGTGCTGCCTCCGGTACGAGGACGAGACCTACGACGATCTGAAGAAACGACTCCCGCACCGGAAGACCCGCGTCGGCACCCCGGAAGGCCCGGGCATCGTGCTCGACAGCAAGATCCTCGTGCAGCTGGTCCTGGTACGGCTGGAGGAGGACGGCCGCGAGATCGCGGTTCCGGTCGAGGATCTCTGTGATCCGGACGACTGCCCCGTGAAGGCGCCGGAACCGGATCCGTTCCGCGGGCTCGGCGGCACCGACGTCGCGGAGCAGACCGACGACAAGAAGCGGAAGCGACGTCGACGCAAGTCGAAGTCCGATCGACAGGCCGAACACAAGGCGATCTCGGAGAACGAAGAAGGCACCGCGACCGCGCCGCGACCCCAGATCGGCGACCCGACGGCGGGCGAGGGCGATGGCGCGGGACCGAAGAAGAAGCGTCGTCGACGCCGACGTCGAAAGTCGGGCGACGGCGGCGAGGCCGCGGCGCCCGGCGGTGCCCCCGGAACCCCGGGGGACGGCGCCCCACGGTCCACGCCGGGCGTTGAAGCCGGTGACGGCGGCGACGGCGGCGGCGGCGGCGGTGCACCAAAGAAGCGACGTCGACGCCGTCGACGTCGAAGTGGCGGCCAGAGCGGCGGTGACGGGCAATCCGGTGGCGGCGGCAGCGGTGACTGACCGGTCGTCCCAGACGTCCATCGCCGACCCATTGCCCGCGGGCGACCCCGGAGTCCTCGTCGGCCGATGCTGGTGTCCGAATCGCGGCCGCGGCATCCCGGTCGGCGTGGCCGGCGACACGCTGGTCGAACTGCAGGAACGGACCGTCGCCCACGTGCTCCGCAAGCCCGATCCCGCGGACGTTGTTCGATCGGCTTCGGCGGACACCACCTCGTCGATCCGACTCTCGGACGCGCTCGAATCGATCGGCGACCGGTCGAAACCGCACCTGCTCGCCCCGGTGGATCTCCAGCCGATCAAGGCGGCCGGGGTGACCTTCATCGAGAGCATGCTCGAACGGGTGATCGAGGAGGCCACGCACGGAGATGCGTCGCTCGCCGCGTCGGTCCGCACCCGGATTCTCGATTCGATCGGTGATGACGTCGCGACGCTCCGCCCCGGTTCCCCCGAAGCGCTTCGCTTCCGAGACGCGATGATCGCCGCGGGCCGGTGGAGTCCGTACCTCGAAGTGGGCCTCGGCCCGGATGCGGAGATCTTCACCAAGGCCAGCCCGATGTCGGCGGTGGGCACCGGCGCGCCCGTCGGGATCCGGTCGGACAGCGTCTGGAACAACCCCGAACCCGAAGTGGTCCTCGCCTGCGCCCCGGATGGGCGGGTGGTCGGCGCGACCCTGGGCAACGACGTGAACCTCCGGGACTGGGAGGGCCGCAGCGCCCTGCTGCTGGGTCGTGCGAAGGACAACCGCGGCAGCGCCGCCATCGGCCCCTTCATCCGACTCTTCGACCGACACCTCGGCGGCGACTTCGATCTCGACGCGGTCCGCGACGAGACCGTGACGCTGGAGGTGGAGGGTGCCGAGGATCGTTTCACCCTTCGCGAGGACTGCTCGATGGCGAGGATCAGTCGAGATCCCCTGGATCTCGCAGCCCAGCTCTTCGATGGACACGACTGGCCCGACGGCGTCGCCCTCTACCTCGGGACCATGTTCGCCCCGACCCGGGATCGTCCGCGGTCCGACGGGACCACGGTCCCCGGCGACGGATTCACCCATCGCCTCGGCGATCGAGTGCGGATCTCGAGTCCGCGCCTCGGCCGCCTCGAGAACATCGTGCGGGCCGTGGAGGACTGTCCACGCTGGGTCGACGGACTCGCGGATCTCCTCGACGATCCCCGCGCATGAAACGGGCCGGCGCACGGCGCCGGCCCGTCTGCTGATTCCTCGGTCGGTGCGCTCAGGCGTGGATCGCGCGACCTTCGGTGGCGAGCACCGCTTCGTGCATCGACTCCGCCATCGTCGGATGGGCGTGGATCGTCGAGATGATGTCCTCCGCCGTGGCTTCGAGCCGCTTGGCGAGACCCATCTCCGCGATGAGTTCACTGGCGTCCGCGCCGATGATGTGACAACCGATGATCTCGCCGTAGGGCTCGCTGGTGATCACCTTCACGAGGCCTTCGGTATGACCGGTGGCGATCGCCTTGCCGTGCGCCTTCAACTGGTAGGAGCCGGTCTTGTACTTGATGCCCTGCTCCTTGCAGGCTCGCTCGGTCAAGCCGACCGAGGCGATCTGCGGATTGGTGTACGTGCAGCCGGGAATGCCGTCGTAGTCGATGGCGACGGGCTTGTGGCCCGCCATCTTCTCGACCGCGATCACGCCCTCCTCGCTGGACACGTGGGCGAGCCAGGGGGCCCCGATGATGTCGCCGATCGCGTGGATCCCGGGCACGCTGGTCTGGTAGGTCGGATCGTCCGACGTCTTCGCGTCGGTCACGATGTGGTCGCGCTCGACCTTGATTCCCAGCGATTCGTCGAAGAGCCCGTCGTATCGTCCCTTGACGCCGATCGCGACCAGCACGACCTCCGCGTCGAGGACCTCGGTCTTCGACGGATCCTTCGCATCCGCGATGGTCACCTTCGCGCCGCCCTTGCCGGACTTGATGTCCTGAACCGTCGCGCCGGTCTTGAACTTGATCCCCTGCTTCTCGAAGGCCTTCTTCGCGACCTTCGACACGTCGTCGTCCTCGACGGGCAGGATCCGGTCCATCATCTCGACGACCGTGACCTCGCAACCGAACGCGTTCATGAAGTAGGCGAATTCCATGCCGATCGCGCCGGAACCGACCGCGATCATGGACTTCGGACAGTGGTCGATGGTGAGCAGTTCGTAGCTGGTGAAGACCGTCTTGCCGTCGCTCTTGGCGAAGGGGAGCTGTCGCGGGGAGGCGCCGGTCGCGATCAGCACGCGATCCGCGGTGATCTTCCCTTCGGACTTGCCGCCACCGCCGTGGTAGTAGTCGTCGTCGGCCGCGAGCACTTCGACCTCGCACGGCGTGCCGCCGGTCGCGCCCTTCAGGATGCGGGCGTGACCTTCGTAGTGGTCGACCTTGTTCTTCTTGAGCAGGTAGCCGACGCCGTTGTTGAGGGTCCCGGTGATCTTCCGGCTCCGGCCGATGATCTTGTCCCAGTCGACCTTCACGTTCTTCGGATCGATCTCCAGGCCCCAGTCGGAGCCGTGGGTGATCGCCTCCTGATAGAGCTCCGCGTTGTGCAGCAGCGCCTTGGTCGGGATGCAGCCCCAGTTGAGGCAGACGCCTCCGAGCTTGCCACGTTCGATGCACGCGGTCTTCAGCCCGAGCTGGCCGGCGCGGATCGCGGCGACGTATCCGCCGGGTCCGGAACCGATGACGATGAGGTCGTAATGCTTGGAGTCGGCCATGGTGTCCCTTGATGTCCGGCCGTCCGGCGCCGGGATCGATGCGCGATCCGAGCCGAAGCGGCGTCCTGCGTCGAATGAGGTCGGGCATTGTAGCGGAGCCGGACGTTCCATCCCGCGTCCCCGAGATCGGCGTCTGCCGGCGGCGAGGTCCGAAAACGACCCGATCCCAACAAATTACTAACCCGTCAGGGTTT
>JAACEA010000212.1 GCA_009936695.1 Planctomycetia bacterium | reverse complement strand
TGTTCGCCAACGATTCCGTGGAATTCCCGCCTTGCAGGTAGCAAACTCCAGACAGGTTCGATCGGTCGCAGGCGCGACCGCCGCCCTCGCCATCGCCTCCTCCGCGTGGGCGGGCGATCCCGAGATCATCGCCGGCCCCGTGGTGATACCCAGCAGCACGCACGAGTACTACCTCCTCTCCCCCTCGACGGTCGAGGAGGCGGCTTCGGTCGCGGCGTCCCTCGGCGGAAGACTGGTCGCGTTCGAGTCGTTCGCGGAGCAGGGCGCGGTCGTCGAGGCCCTGGCCATGTGGAACGGCACGCCTCGTTGGTGCTGGATCGGTCTCAGCGACCGAGTGACCGACGGCGACTGGCGCTGGGCGACCGGCGAGTTCCGGACGTTCGAATCATGGGGGACTTCGGATCCCGATCGCTTTCCCGAACGGAACCAGGCCTACATGACGCCGAGCGGGCTCTGGTTCCCGGGTGATGGATCCCTCGACCGGGCTGGAGAGAACCTGCTGCACTCGATCGTCGAGGTGGGCGACGTCGACTGCAACGGAAACTTCTTCCCGGACGACGCCGACATCCTCTTCGGCGACAGTCTGGACCTCGATGGGGACGGCGTGCCCGACGAGTGCCAGTCCACGGACTGCGACGGCGACGGCCGACCCGACGGCGTCGAGATCCTCCTCACCCCCTGGCTCGACTGCAACGAGGACGGCCTTCTCGATGCATGCGTCGCGACCGAGGCGCCGCGATCCGATTGCAACGGAAACCTGCTCGACGACGAGTGCGAGTCGCCCGACGCGACGGGTTTCATCGCGACCTACTTCACCGGACAGGACCTCGCCACGCCGATCGCCTCGCGCATCGCCGAGGCCGTCGACTTCGACATCGGGGGCGGGGAACCGTGGCCCGGCGCGGGGATCACCGACTTCGCGGCCCGCTGGACCGGAGAACTCGTCGCCGAATACACCGGCTTCTATTCGTTCTACGTGACCTCCGACGACGGGATCCGACTCTTCGTCGACGGCGAGCTCCTCATCGACGACTGGCGCGCCCACTCCGTGGAGGAGGTGTCGGCGGGCATCTTCCTGTCCGCCGGCAGCCACGTCCTCACCCTGGAGTGGTTCGACGGCGGCGGCGAGGCGGTCTGCCGACTGGAATGGAAGCCACCCTTCGGATCGCGCGAAGTGATGCCGGGCTCGGTGATGCGACCGTTTCTCGACTGCGACGACGACCTGCAACTCGACGGATGCCAGATCGCCGCCGATCCCGGCCTCGACTGCAACGGGAACGGACAACTCGACGTCTGCGAGGGCACGCCTCCGGACTGCGATGGCGACGGCATCTACGACTGGTGCGAACTCGACGGCAACGACTGCAACGCGAATGGAGTTCCGGACGACTGCGAGATCGCCTCGGGTGCTCCGGACTGCCAGGGAGACGGGATTCCCGACGACTGCCAGGTCGGGATCGCCGATCTGATCGCCTATGACGACGGCGGGCCCGAGTACGGCGTTCGTTCCGGCGAGGGGTACATGGCCTGGCTGCAGCACGTTCCGGTCGCGACGCCGTTCGCACGAGCCACCGCGGTCGAGATCGACTTCGTCAACACCACGGCGGGCCGTCCGGTCCGGATCGGTCTCTGGCGAGACCCCGACGGCGACGGCGATCCCCGTGACGCGGAGCTGGTCCACCTGATCTTCACGGAGGTCCAGTCCGCCGAGCCCGCGGTCCGGGATCGGATCGAACTCCCCTCCATCCCGCTGGGCCCGCTCGGCGGCTCCTATTTCGTCGGCGCGCTCATGGGCAACGTCACCGAGGCGGACTTCCCCGCCGGACTCGATTCCACGACCCCCTACGCCGGGGCGAGCTGGATCATCGGCAGCGCCTCGCCGATCGACGCCGCGGAGCTCGACGGCCCCGACGTGGTCGAGTTCTCGCGGCTCGACGAGATCGGCACCGGCGTGTGGTGGAGCAACTGGATCATCCGGTTCGAGTACGAGTCGCCGGGCGGCGACTGCAACGGCGACGGAATCCCCGATCAGTGCCAGTTCGCCGACGGCTCGCTCGTCGACCTCGATCTGAACGGCATCGCCGACGCCTGCGAGGACTGCGATGGCGACGGCGTCGTCGACCGCTGCGAACTCACCTGCGGCGGCGACTGCGACAGCCTCTGGGACGGACTCTGCGGCACGGAGGCCGATTGCAACGGCGATGGCGTCCCCGATGCCTGCCAGGACGCCTTCACGGGCCTGCCGGACTGCGACGGCAACGGCGTGCCCGACGCCTGCGAGGATCCCCGCCTCGACTGCGACGGCAACGGCGTCCTCGACGCCTGCGAGATCGCCGACGGCTCGGCCGAGGACTGCAATGGCGACGGGGTGATCGATGCGTGCCAGTTCGGTGGCCATCCCGGCTACCAGGTCGACAGCGACTACGTCTCGGACCTGCTCGGATTCACGACGGGCGACAGCATGTGGTGGGCCGTCCAGTACGAGGTCGGCCCCGACGGCAGCATCATCGAATGGGTCGACGTGGCGCTGGGCGACCTCGGAATCGGCGCCCTCGTCCAGATCGCGGTGCTTGCCGACCCGAATCAGGACCGCGATCCCTCGGACATGGTTCCACTCGTCCTGGGGACCGTCCAGTCCGACGGCGGCAATGAATCCGGAAGCGGCGATCCGGCCCGGCTCAGGTTCGCCTTCGACCCGATCGACCTCGGTCCGGTCGGCACCTCCTTCTTCATCGGCGTGCACACGGCCTACAACCCGTCCGCCGACCTGCCGGCGGCCGCGGACGCGACTCGTTTCGCGGGCCGTTCGTATCTCGGTCGAGGCTCGGGCCTCGACGACATCACCGCCACCTATTCACTCGGCGGCCTCGACTTCGCGGCGGAGTGGCTCATTCGCGGCGGACGCGACGGCGAAGCGCCGCTCTACGACTGCAACTCGAATCAACGCCTCGACGCGTGCGACATCCTGCAGGGAAGTTCGTCCGACGCCGATCTCGATGGGCGTCCCGACGAGTGCGCTCCGGTCTGCCCCGCCGACTTCGACGGCGACGGCGTGGTCGGAGGCGCCGATCTCGGACAATTCCTGCTGCTGTGGAACGAGGTCAACGCCCGGGCCGACCTCAACGGCGACGGGCGGGTGGACGGCGAGGACTTCGGCGCGTTCCTCGTCTCGTGGGGCGGGTGCGTCTGAGCGACGCGGACACGATTCCCGGCCTGCGACGCGTTCCGGTCAATCCACCGGTCGAAACACGATGGAGCGCACGTTCGCGACCGCGTCGCCGGGAATCGAAGTGGCACGCAGCACGACCTCGCTGGCCGCGTCGACCTCCGGAGCCGTGAAGTCTCCGAGCTCGCGGATCTCGAAGCGATCCCAGCCCAAGGTCGAGGGAACCGGAATCCCGATCACCCCGCCGCCGCACTCGAGTTCCAGGCGACCGCCGGACGCCTCGTCCCGACAGGCGAAGTCGATCCGCACCTCGTAGCGTCGACCGGGTTCGAATCGAACCGACCACGCCGCCGACGCGTCCGTCGAGGACCAGAACCCGAGGTTCTCACGTGGCGTGCCCGCCAGATCCGGATACTGCTCGACCCGAAGACCCGGCCCCTCGATCGAGGCCTCTCCCGGAAGCAGCCGAAGAACGCCGGCCGCATCCGCACGAACGGACTGATCGACGCGCGGCGCACCATCGAGTTCGAGCTTGATCACCGTCGCATGTTCGAACGGATGCAGTCCCGCGAGATCGACCACGAGCGCCCCACCGTCCTGCCGATCGAACTCGAGTTCCCGTCCCGGACGTCGATCGCCGAGCATCGTCGCCCGACGGATCCGGTTCTCGAGACCGGGAACGACCAGGCGATCGTCCGCCGGCCAGTCGAACACGTGCAGGTAGAGGGCATCGTCCTTCTGCGTCGCACGCCCCCAGGGAAGTGATTTGAACGGACTCCGTGTCGTGCCCTTGATCGCCTCGCCGTTGACTTCGAGCCAGTCACCGATCGCCAGCAGGCGATCGACCATGATCAGCGGAATCCGACCGTCGGCGGTCGGCCCCACGTCGAGCAGCAGGACGCCGCCCCGGCTCACCAGATCGATCAGGCGCTGCACGCAGACCGTCCGCGAGTCGTAGATGTCGAAGGTCTCGGCACGATTGAACGCGAAGGAATGCCCGACGCCACGACACTCCTCGAACGGCCGGTGCTTCCGCATCCCCTTTCCGCTCGAGTTGCCGAGACTGTCGTATTCGGTCGTGGTGTAGTCGCCGACCTGGCCCCGAAGACCGCGGCCCCAGCGATCGTTCACCACGATCTCATCCGGATTCGCCGCGTTCTCGTAGATCCACTCGAGGATCTCGGTGCTCCGCCACAACTCGTCGGGATGATCCCACTCGCCGTCGGGCCAGAAGACCGCGGGCTGGTACTTCTCGATCAACTCCTTGATCTGCGGAATCATCACGCGATCGACGTACTCACCCTTGTCATCGCGATCGTAGAGCGGGTTCTCCCATTCCATGAACGAGTAGTACAACCCCGGCCGGACGCCTTCCGCCCGGCACGCCTCGAAGAGGTCCGCGAGGAGGTCGCGTTTCGGACCGGTCTCCACGGAGTTCCAGGGATACCCACGCACCTCGCTGGCGATCTCGCTGTCCCACAGACAGAATCCGTCGTGATGCTTGCTGGTGATGACGATGTACTCGGCGCCGGATCGCTTGAAGATCCTCGCCCATTCCGCCGGATCGAACATCTCGGCCCGGAACATCGGCGCAAAGTCGCGGTAGAGGAAGTCCTCCCCGTAGTTCTCGGCATGAAATCGCGTCACCTTGCCACCATGCGAATTCGTGTTCAACCAGAGCTGGTACCACTCGCTGTAGGTGCTGGTGTCGCAGAAGCTGGGGACGGAGTACACGCCCCAGTGGATGAAGATCCCGAATTTTCCGTCCTCGAACCATTCGGGCGTGGGATGGGTCTCGAGCGACTCCCAGGTCGGTTCGAACATCATCCGCGGCGGATCGTCGGCCGGGGCCGCGGGCGGCGCCGCCAGTGCAATCGATGCGGCCGCGAAGGTGGTGAGAAGATCGATCATCGGGTGACTCCGGGAGTGTTCGGGCGCGGACGGGCGACCCCTTCGACATGCAGCGGAAGGCGGCGACCGCCCGTGAGGGCGAAGCGGCCGTTGAGCCGCTGGATGGCGCCGTCCAGCGGCACCTCGTATCCGGGACGGAATCCGGGTACCGCGATGACCTGGACCACCGCGCCGCCGCGGCCCCGGTGCGCGAGCCCGCGCGGAAGCAACACCATCGACCCGGCATGCAGCGGAATCGACCGGAAGAGGCCGTCGAGTTCCGGCGACCCAAGCGGCGGAAGCGAGCCGGCCGCACCATCCGGATCCAGTTGCTCCCGATCGAGTCGCGCGGTCTCCCGGCAGACGAGCAGTTCCGCACCCGGCGGCGCCTCCTGCACGAGATACAACTCGTCCCAACCACCATCCACCGGGTGGTAGTGGGTGAAGGAATCGTCGATCCGGACGCGATGGCAGTTGAAGCCGCGGTTGACGTACGGTCCCCGCTCGGGATCCCAGGTGAGCAACAATCGCCGGTAGGCCCCCGGGTCGGTCGCACATCCGCCCGGTCGGTCGCTGAGCGCCGGATCGAAGTCCGGCCGGATGATCGCCGGCACCGTCGCGGCGAGCGGCTCGGCGATCTCGAACGCGACCACGTCGACGGCCGTTTCGAAATCCGCGGTGTCTCCCGGACGGAGCGCGAGAAGATCACCGACCCGAAGATCGGATTCCATCGACGTTCCGTCCTTGGTCGTGACCATCCCGTGCGTCGCGCCTCGCTGCACGAAGACGACGCGATCTCGGTCCGCGGCGGGCATCTCCCTCGCTTCAGCGGTGAACCGGACCGCCGAACCCGGATTGGATCCGGCGAAACGGGCGGCCAGCGATTCGAATCCCGGCGCCCCCGGGCGATCGAGTCGAGCCTCCAAGGCGGGTGGCGCCATCGCCGTGCTCGCGATTCGCGTGACCATGCATCCTCCCTCCGGCCGATCCTCGACCGAGTAGTCCCGACCTTCCTTCGCAGCGCCTTCGCTGGTCCGCATCTTGCGGGCGTGCTTCCGTCGGAACGCCTCCGCGGTGTGGTTCTCCAGCACGAGCGAGCCTCCCGCCTTCGAGAATCGAACCGTCGAACCGTTGATCGGATTCGCCGGGCCGGTGAGCGTCAAGGTGCCACCGTCGATGATGACGTCGACCCCCGTGACGAACTGGCGCCTGATCTCGATCCCCGGGCCGACTTCGAGGATCGCCGCGGCCTTCGCCCGATCATCCTCGACCTTCGGAGCCCCCTCGTTCCAACCGAAGTTCCAGCCGGCGATCGGCGAGACCGTGTGCTCCGATCGCATGACCTCGAGCAGGCGGGCGGCGACTTCCGGATGCATCGCCGCGACGTCGCTGGACTCGGCGGGATCGGCCTCGAGGTCGTAGAGCTCCAATGGAACGTCCGGGTCCCGATGCACCCCGATTCGCACCGCCTTCCACCGGCCGCTTCGCACGGCCTGCTGTCCGCCACCGGCGTGGTATTCCCAGTAGAGATGATCCCGATCGACGACCTCTCCGCGGCCGAGAAGCGCGGGCGAGAGATCGATGCCGTCGATGACCGCGTCGGTCTTCGAATCGGTCATGGCGAGGATCGTCGGCATGAGATCCCAGTTCGCGTTGGGCGTGGCGTCGACCGACCCCGCCTCGATGCGGCCCGGCCAGGTCACGATGGTCGGCACCCGGATGCCGCCTTCGTAGAGATTGCACTTGTGGCCCCGAAGCCCGCCGGTGCCCTCGAAGAACGCGGGGTCGTAGCCCCCGATCCCGAAGGTCGACCCGTTGTCGCTGGTCAGGATCACCACCGTGTCATCGGCGATGCCCTTCCGCTCGAGCTCGTCGAGCATCATGCCGACGTTGCGGTCGAACCGGGTGATCATCGCGGCATAGGTCGACCGCGGCGTGGCGTTGGGCAGGTAACCCTTGCCCCCTTCGTAGGGCGTCTCCGGCCAGCGGCCCGCGTATTCCCGCAACGAATCCTCCGGCACCTGCAGGGCGAGATGCGGAACCGGCGTCGCGTAGTAGAGGAAGAAGGGGTTGCCGGCATTGCGATCGATGAACCGGACCGCCCGATCGATCATCAGATCGGTCGAATACTGTTCGCCCACGAGCCCGCGGTCGTTCCCCGCGAGCATCAGCTTCTCGTCGTCCTCGACGAGGTAGGTCGGATAGAAGTTGTGAGCGTTCCGCTGACAGAGGTAGCCGATGAACCCGTCGAAACCGTGATCCGACGGCATGCTTCCGAGCTTCGGCCCTCCAAGCCCCCACTTGCCGGCCATGTAGGTCGCGTAGCCGTTTCGCTTGAGTGCGGTGGCGATCGTCTCGGTCCCCGGCTCGAGCCCTCGCTGGCCGCCCCACCATCCCTGCGGCATCGGCGGCGCCGTCCAACCCGAGATCTCCTCGGTCCCCTCCCGGCCGGGATCGTCGGTGAAGTTCGGCGTCTCACCGTTGTCGCGAATCTGCGCGGTGCCGGTGTGCCGGCCCGTGAGCAACGTGCAGCGACTCGGGGCGCAGACCGTCGATCCCGAGTACGCCGCGGTCAGCAGCATGCCCCGCTCACGAAGCCGGTCGATGTTGGGGGTCGAGATCCGTTCGCTTCCGGTGCAGCCGAGTTCGGCGAGCCCGAGATCGTCCGCCATGATGAGAATCACGTTCGGCGGCCGCTCATCGACGGGCGCGGCACCCCTGATCGAACCGCCCGGAATCAACCCGAGGATGACCAGGAGAAGAAGCGTGGGCGCGGGAACGAGCGACAACGGTCGTTGATCTGGATTCGTCATACCGGAAGCCTACCGCGAACCACCGACTTTTCGAGGCCAAAGATCTGCGGGGCCGGGAACCGGGCGATCGTGAGCACGTCAAATCCAACTCAGGACTTGGATTCCCCACCGAAAGCGGCATAATGAACGACATGCATCGACTTCTTCCTCGGCTCCTCCATCGAATCACCGCCTCGGTCATCGGTTGCGCAACGCTCCTGACCGCGGTCCCCGCCACCCACGGCGCCCCCCCCGAAGGATTCACCCGAAGCGGTGTCGCCGGCGACTGGCAGGAGATCGTCGGGATCGTTCCGGTGGGCGATGGCCGCTTCGTGGCCTGGGAACGCGCCGGACAGGTCTGGATGCTCGGTCCCGACCTCGCGATGAGCATGGAACCGATGATCGACCTCCGAGAAGAGGTCGGTGCGTGGCGTGACCACGGCCTGCTCGGCCTCGCGCTCGATCCGGCGTTCCTCGACAACGGTCGCCTCTACCTGATGTACGTGGTCGACCGCCATCACCTCCTGAACTTCGGCACCCCGCAGTACGATCCGAACGCGGACGAGTACTTCGCCGCGACGATCGGCCGCATCACCAGGTACGAGGCCACCGAAGCGAGCGAACGATCGACCATCGATCCGAAGACGCGCCGCGTCCTGGTGGGCGGATCGATCACCGACGGTCTCCCGATCCTGCACCAGTCGCACGCGGTCGGCAGCCTCGTCTTCGGCACCGACGGCACCCTCATCGCGAGCATGGGCGACTCCGCGAGCTACGGCGGCGTCGACACCGGCGGACAGGTCGACGGCGGCTGGATCGACCAGGCCCTCGCCGACGGGATCATCACGCCCGATCAGGACCTCGGTGCGTTCCGGGCCCAGTACATCGACACCCTCTGCGGAAAGCTCCTCCGCCTCGATCCCGAGTCCGGGTTCGGCGTCCCGAGCAATCCCTGGTTCGATCCGAAGTCGCCGCGAAGTCCACGAAGCCGCGTCTGGAGCCTCGGACTGCGGAACCCGTTTCGAATCTCGCTGATTCCGGGCACCGGAAGCACGAACCCCGCCGATGGCGATCCGGGATCGTTCGCCTACGGCGACGTGGGCGCCGGCTCCTACGAAGAGATCGGCGTGATCGACGCACCCGCCCTCAACAACGGGTGGCCGCTCTATCAAGGCCACGACATCGATGCCGGATTCTGGATGAGCGACCGGATGCACCCCACCGCCGCGAATCCGCTGAGCGGCGACGAATGTCCGGTCGGCTTCCGATTCCGCGATCTCCTGATGCACGACACGCCGGACGACCAGCGACCGGGCAACCCCTGTGATCCGGCGTGGCGATTCCCGATCTCCTGGAACGGTCCCACCTTCAAGAACGAGGTCACCGGTTTCACCGGCGAGGGCTACCTGGACTTCGGGTTTTCGACCGGTGAGACGATCGACTTCACGGTCGACTGCCCTGCGGACGGCCTTCGCTCGTTCCGCGTGCGTTTCGCGAACGGCGGTGGAAAACCACGCCCGATCGCGGTCGACGTCGATGGCGAGATGTTGACCACCCTCGACATCCCGTCGACCGGCGACTGGTCGAACTGGCGGTCCGTCGAATTCTCGGCGAACCTCACCGCGGGGCCGCACCAGATCACCCTCCGCACCATCATTCCGACCGGGCCCAACATCGACCGCCTCGATGCCCCGGACCTCCCGTTCACACCGCTCGTCGATCCGCCGAGTTTCAGTCACCACCGGCCGGTGCTCGACATCCGCCATGGCTTCGCAGGAACCCGCTCCGCGACCTTCGAGGGCGTCGATCCGACCACCACGGACATCCAGGATCCGAACAGTCCGATCACGGGTGCTCCCTTCTTCGGCAACTCGATCACCGGCGGGGTCCTGCAGACCGACCCACGCTGGCCATCGGCGTGGCATGGACTCTTCTTCGCCGACTACATCCACCGCTGGATTCGAGTGCTGCGCTTCGACGACGACGGACGGCCGGTGTCCGTGGAGATGTTCGACCAGTCCGCGGGCGAGATCGTCGGCATGACCGCCGATCCCGCGAGTGGCGATCTGATCGCGATTCGTTGGAGCAGCATGCCCATTCGATACACCCCGCCGGCGAACCCCTGCCCCGCCGATCTCAGCGGGGACGGGATCGTCAACGGCGGCGACATCGGTCTCCTGCTGGCGGCGTGGGGAACCCCCCAGGGCGACCTCGACGGCGACGGCACCACCGGCGGTGCCGATCTCGGTCTGATCCTCGCGGCGTGGGGCCCGTGCCCGGGCTGAGATCCCCCGCCCTCGCTTCCTGATGCCCCGATCGGCGGATTCCGACCGATCGAGGGAATCCGCGGATGTCACCCGGATCGTCGTGATACATCTGCATACGTATGAGTACACAAACCTTTCATATGTGACATCACAGATGTTATCAATGTGATGCCTGC
>JAACEA010000211.1 GCA_009936695.1 Planctomycetia bacterium | reverse complement strand
GGCGAAGGAACTCGTCGGGGACGACCGATTCCTCGTGGTCCATTGCTCGGCACCGCTCGAGGTTTGCCGGTCGAAGGATCCCACCGGACTCTACGCACACGCCGCCGAACGCAATCTCGACGGGATTCCCGGGATCTCCTTCGACTACGAGGTGCCCGAGCATCCGGATCTCGCGCTCCCGACGCATCAGATCGATCCCGAAGAGGCCGTGAACCGGATCCTCGCCCTGCTCGACGAGCGAGGCTTCCTTCGCTGAACCGGGCGAACGCTTGGTGAGCAGCCCCCGATCGCCTAGCGCGGAATCCGCGCCGGACCTGATTCCCCTCCGACGATCCGGATTCGTTCGTCGCCGCCGTTCAGGATCCGAGCCAGATCCCTATCATCGTCGGCCATGGCATCGGTCAGCTTCTACTTCCAGGTCCATCAGCCCTTCCGTCTCCGTCGGTACTCTGTCTTCGACACGGATCCGTTCTACTTCGACGAGACGTCGAATCGCGAGATCATGCTCAAGGTCGCGGACAAGTGCTATCGCCCCGCCACCCGGAAGATCCTCGATCTCGTCCGCCGGCACGAGGGACGGTTCCGGGTCAGCTACGCGATCAGCGGCGTCTGCCTCGAGCAGTTCGAGAAGTGGGCTCCCGACGTCATCGACCTCTTCAAGGAACTTGCCGACACCGGCGCCTGCGAGTTCATCGGTGAGACGAGCCACCATTCCCCGAGCTTCCTGTTCAGCCGCGACGAGTTCGATCGCCAGGTCGACGCCCATCGCGACAAGATCCGGGAACTCTTCGGCCAGACGCCCTCGGTCTTCCGAAACACCGAGCTCATGTACCACGATGACCTGGCGTGGCACATCGCCAAACGAGGCGAGCATCGGGCCATTCTCTGCGAAGGGGTGGACCGACTGCTCGAGTTCCGGTCGCCGAACTACGTCTACGCGCCGCCTCGCTTCGAGGGTCAGCCCGAGTCGCTCGACGAACGTCCCGTCCGACTCCTGCTGAAGAACTACCAGCTCTCCGACGACATCGCCTTTCGATTCGGCAATCGCGAGTGGAAGGAATGGCCGCTCAGTGCAGAACGGTTCGCCTCCTGGGTGAACGACATCAACGGCGACGGCTACGTCTGCAATCTCTTCATGGACTACGAGACCCTCGGCGAACACCAGTGGGCCGACACCGGGATCTTCGAGTTCCTCGACGCGCTTCCCGAGAAGATCTTCGACGTCAATCCGGGACACAACGACTTCCTGACGCCCTCGCAGGTGCTCGACTGCCACGCCCCGATCGGGGAGTACGCGGCCCCGAACTGGATCTCGTGGGCGGATACCGAACGCGACCTGTCGGCCTGGCTCGGCAATCCGCTCCAGGACAATGCGGTCGAGGAGCTCTACTCGATCCGGGATGCCGTCTACGAACGCGATGGGAATCCGCGGGCCGGAAACGAAAGCGACCGCTTCGTCCTCGAGGACTGGCGGAAGCTGACCACCAGCGACCATCTCTACTACATGTGCACCAAGTTCTGGTCCGACGGGGACGTCCACAAGTACTTCAGTCCCTACGACAGTCCGTACGACGCCTACATCAACTTCATGAACGTCCTGGACAACATGAAGAGTCGCGTCGACTGACCGGACCCGCCGAGACGCATCGCGCCTCGTTCAGGAACCGCCGCCGAGCTGAAGCTCCTGCTCGTTGCGGGCCTCGGTCGTGATGATCGAGTTCCTGACGGATTCCGCCGCTCGGGAGAGGGCGGGGTCGTTCAGTCCGGCCGCGACGGTGATCGCTCTCGAAGACGGCGAATTCGCGAAACGCGTCATCACCATCAGGAGCACCCGAGGATCCCGACCGCTCACCGCGACTTCGAGCAGCGGCTCGAGCACCGAGATCGTGGACCGCGTGCCCGTCTCGTTGTTCGTGAGCACCCCGAGGAACCAGGCCTGCGCCGCGGGGGGGAGTTTCGAGAAACCCTCCGTGAGCGGATCGAGGAACGTCGCGAACAGCTCGGGGCGGATGTTGGAACGCTCCGAGATGTAGAGGCGGAGAATCTCGTCGAATCCGACCGCGACCGACTTGAGATCCTCCACCGACTCGATCGATCGATACGCCGCAGCGATCTGCGCGGGATCAATCTCACCGCCGCCCAGGGAAGGCGTCGCACGCTGCTTCCGGATGAAGAAGTCGACGGAATTCGCTTCACGGCCGAAGACCCGGGTGTCGACCGCGACCTCCGACCGAGGCCGGTAGTTGGTCGCGGCACGGATCGCAAGACCTCCACCCTTGACCGCGGCCCGATCGAAGAGCTCGACCATCCAGGTCGCGGAAAGGTCGTACGTGCAGCTGAACGAACCCTGTGCGGGGATGTTCAATCGACGATGCAGCGACCGAATCAACTGCCGTCCGCTCGAGAGCGACTCCAGTCCGGGGACCGTCACTCGAATCGGGAGCAACGCGATTCTCGGGTCGATCGGACCACCCTCCTCGATCGCGAGATCCAGGCCGGTCATGTTGGTGATCTTCACGTCCACGAGCACGGAGTCGAACGGCTCGAATCGGGAGGTTCGCGGGGAGACCTCGATCGCGATGGCGCCGTTCACGTCATCCCGCAAGGCGGCGGCGACCGCGGCGGGGAGCGTCTCCTTGATTCGTTCGTCGAGCGGTGGCCCGGTGGGTGGCTCCGGCACCGTGTCGAGCCCGAGAATGCGTCCCAGTCGGCCCCGGCACCAGAGTCCGACCAACTCGCCGGGGCGGCCGTAGTAGACGTCTCGATATCCCGCCGCGGCTTCCTTGACGCGTCCCTCCAGCTCATTGAGCAGCGCGACGCCAGCCGCGGCATAGACGGAAACCGCCTGATCCGGCTCGAGCAACGTCCGGGCCTTCTCGTACGCCTCGTCGGAGATCGCCATCCAACCCCGGATCACCGCCGCCTGCGATTCCGTGAGTGCCTGCCAGCCTTCGAAATCGTCTTCGACGGTATCACCCACCGGCGTGGTGGCGGCCTCGATCAGTTGTTCAAGCGTCGGCCGGGGCGCCTGCAACTCGTCGGCCAGAGGCTCGGGTCGCCACCCGAACCAGGCGCGGGCCCAGGCTTCGTCCGCCAGAAGGCCCGCTCGGATCATGTCGAAGCGGACGTTCGCATTCCGGATCTCCCGATCGGCACGATCCTCGAAGTCGGGATCGAGCCCGGAACCGGACGACAGCCTCGCCTCGTCGAATCTCGCCTGCCATCGCCTTCGATCGATCTCGTTGCGTCGCAGGGCGAAGTCGAAGGACCTGAACAACGTCGTGATCAGTTCGGATCGGGATGCCTCGGGATCGTTCTGGAGCTTGATCACGGTGGCGAGCAGGACCAGGTCCGGCGCCGGACCGGTGAAACTGGCATCAGCCTTCGTCTTTTCGGGATCGTCCTCGCCGCTGGTGAGACTCTGTTGCCAGGCCGTCCGCTCCGAGGCTTGCAATGAATCGAGGACCCGAAGGGCGTCGGCTGGTCGCCCGGCGCCCCACAGCGTCAGCGCGAAATCCATGGTCAGATCACGCAGGAACCGCTCTTGCTTGGAGAGTCGGATCGCGGACGGATACAAGGAGGCGCCCGCGGCGTATGCGCCACGCTGCAGCGCGAGCGACGCCAGGGAACGGATCGTGACGCCATCGGTGGGATTCGCGGTGAATGCAGTCGCAAGAAGTCCCGCTTCGTCGACGGGATCGGCCAGGTTGCCCTCCGCCAGCGCGACGAGGCGATCGATCGCCATCGGGAAGGTGGGGTCGAGCGAGACCGCCTGGGTCAGGTGACTGATGCTGTCGTCCGCTCGGCCGGCCATCGCCTCATAGGTCGCGAGATCGAGCGCGACTCGAGCGGCCGCGGGGCGGCCGAGACGTTCGATGTTCTCCGGCGTCAACAACGCCTTGCATCCGTCGATCCTCGCCGTGAGCGTGTCCCGCGACTCGATCAGGCTCATGAGCAGGGCGAGACGCATCGTCGCGTCGTCGGGATCGAGACGCACGATCGCTTCGATCGCCTCGGCGCGAGCCGCCTCGGCCTCGGGAAAGTCGTCGAGCACGTTGGTGGAGAGCTCGAAGAGCCAGCGCCATGCGGGCAGACTGTTCGGGTCCGCCTTCGTCGCCGCGGCCGCGAGTTCGTACGCGGTCCGCAGTTGATCGACCGTGAGATCCGGCCTGAGGGTGAATGACGAGGAGAGCGCGGCGAACCTGGCCGCGAGCCGCGTGCTCGCCCAGGTCTCGATCGACGCCTCGTCCATCGCCGGCCCCTGGGCCATTGCCCTGGGCGTGACGATCGGAAGCACCAGCAGCATCACCAGCAATCGAGCAACGGCTCCACCGGTCCACCCCGAAGGGACTGGAATCGAATCACGCATCATGGACCTCGAGCCCCGTATTTCGGACCTGGATCGTTCACTGCGGCCGGAGACACCCCGGCCTTCCGGACGATCCCGGGCGGCCTCCAACCGGGCGATGGGGGCATCGCCGCTCGAAAACAAGCCCTCGCGTCGGTCGGTGACCTCCGAGTGTACCCCCCCGGACGCCGATGCCGTTGACGGTCCATCGGACGGTGCGGTACCGTTTCCAGTTCCGATCCGAGGCCTCGTGCCCTGAATCGCCCTCCTGCCCGGCATCCGGAACCCCGGATCCGGCCGACCACCTCCCTCCGCCTGCATGGCGGAAGACCGGAATTCAGATGAGGCTTGCACTGCGAATCGCGGCATTGGTTCTTCCTACGGTCCTGGCAACGGGAACGTTCGCCCAGACGACACTGTCTCAGGACATCGTTGGATCGACCAGACCGCTGTCCCGCGATCAGGAATCGCAGGTCCAATCCTTCGCTTCGGACCAGATGGCCGAGCTCGCCCAGGGCGATCCGGTCGCCGTCGTCGAGGCTCGGAACACGCTCGTGCAGACCGCCCGGCGCGCCGGGGTGACCGGCGTCTTCCTGGGAAGCTTCTCCGATGCCATCATGCCGGAGGCGAAGAAGATCCTCTCCGAAGCCGGCCCGATGCGGTCGGAGAACACCCTTCGGGTGCTTGCGTTCCTGCGGACCCCCGACGCCCTCGGGACCCTCGTCGATTCGACGAATCCACGAACGGTCGACGACGCCGGCCGCCGGCTCGTCGCCGCGGGCCTGCTCGGAGTCGCGCTCGACGGCAACGGACAGACCGGTCTGGACTCCGGCGTGCTCACGTCGGCCGCGCGATCGATCGCGGAGAACCTCGCGAACGAAGGCAACTGGATCGTCGCACTCGAGGATCTCCGGGCCCTCAACACCATCGCGCTCGACCCCGCCTTGACCAAGGAGAACCGCACCGAGGTTCGCGGCGTCCAGTTCGGTGCCTTCCAGAATCTCGCGGTTCGGATCGAAGCCTCCCCCGGCCCCAGCGAACTCGTTCAGGCCGTCTATCGAGCCATGCTCGGACTCCGCGGCAAGCTGCTCGACGACACCACCGCCGGCGACGTCGAGAACAAGGAGATCGCCCGTATTCTGCGAATCGTCCTCAAGGACGTCGCGGATGCCGCGATCAAGCAGTGGAACGGTCTGACCTCGGACCGACGAGCCTACGTGGCCTATGAAGGCGTTCTCCGAGTGGGAGCGCAACTCCTCTCGCTGCTCGAGGGTCGACCGGATTCGAAAGCGGACGCGCTCCGCGACGGGATCGAGCAGGGCAAGTCGGAACTGGCCGACGCCATCCGGAACTTCGGCGGCTGATCCACCCGAGGGAAACGTCCATCCGCCGCAGATTCGACGGTCCGGCTCCCGGGCCGCCACGGTTCGGCGTACCGTTTCCCCAGCATGCTGAAGATCTTCGTTCCCATCCTGGTGCTCGCCTGCCTGATCGCGCTCGTCGTCTCGCTCGATGACGAGCGGCCGCGGGCGGACGTGGTGCTCGTCCATTCCACCGACCTCTTCACCCTCGATCCGCAGCGGATGAGCTACCTGCACGACCTGCGGGCGTCTCGCGCCATCTACGAACCGCTCGCCACCATCCTCCCGGACGGTTCCGTGGGTCCCGCCGCGGCCGAATCCTGGGACGTGTCCGAGGACGCGAGCCGCTACGTCTTCCACCTGCGTC
>JAACEA010000210.1 GCA_009936695.1 Planctomycetia bacterium | reverse complement strand
GTCCCATTCTAATGTGTCACAGAATCTTACACTGAGCAAATCTTCTAATGCATTGCAGTACATGGAAGGTATTGGCGTTTTCTGGCACCCGGGGAATCGCGGAGGAGAGGAGGATCCGCTTTCCTTCGAGGTCGACGACCTGGTCGTCGGTCGACGTGTAGGTGCCCGGTGCGACGAGCACCACGTCGCCGTCCGAGGCGAAGTCGACGGCGGCCTGGATCGAATCGAAATCGGCAGGCCCGTCGTCATCAACGGTCAGGGTCTCGGCCGTGATGGGGGCGGCCAGCACGATGGCGGTGAGGGCGTGAATGCGGGTCGAGCGAATCCTGGGCATGGTCTTCTCCGGTCCGATTATCCTTGCGCGGCATGCCCATGCGAGCGGAAAGAGTCGGATTCGACCAACGAGCGGGCCTCGACAGGTCTCCGAGATCCGGCGGCGTGATCCGCGTGCGTCTCCAAGGCCGAATCCGCGGACCGTCGACCCCGGATGGAGGCGATCCGGGGCGGGGTGCGTGATCTGATCGTTGAGGTTGGAGTCCGGCGTGGCTTCGGCCGATGTGCTCAGGGAAAGGTGGTGGCGATCGTGCGCCGTCGCCGAACGTTCGTTTGCCAGAAAGCCCTCGACGGGGCGACCGTTCAAGATCAAGGGAAGGACCGCGATGCCCGTATCAGAAGAAGAATTCCGCACCCTGCAGCGTCAGGTTCGTCGTCAACGTCGGTGGAACATCGCCCTGCTGGCCATGGTCGCCGGCGGTGGCTTGATGGCGGCGAACGGCGTGCGAACACTGCCCGAAGTCCTTCAAGCGAAGAGATTCGAGATCGTGAATGACGAAGGCACGGCGATCGTCGAACTCGGAGCCAATCGAGCCGGCAACGGCGCGGTGACCACCCGGAACGAAGACGGGCGGCGTCTGGTGCGACTCGGGGCGACCACGGGCGGGAACGGATTCGTCACCACGCTGAACGGCATGGGAGGGAATCTCGTGGAAATCGGTGCGACCGTGGATGGTCAAGGCACGGTCGAGACCCAGGATGGCGACGGGCAGACGCTCGTCCGACTCGGCTCCTACGCCAACTCCCGAGGTGGCTACGTCGAGTCCTTCACCACGAAGGGCGCGTCGACCGGCGAATTCCCCGAGCGATGACCATGCCATGAGCCCGAATGTCGAACGCCGCATCCATCACGGGTGCGGCGTTCCTCTTTCGGCGGTCGGCCTTCGCAGGTCATGCTTCCGTCACGTGCGGACATGGCCCCGAGATTCGCCGGGTTTCGGATAAATCATGGATTTCACGCGTGACAGTGCTACCGTGTGTTCCTTCGGCCGCGAAAGTCAGTGGTCATGCGGCTCCAGTCGGCAGCCTCGCAAGCGGCGATCAGACGTGACGTGAAAGGATGAAAGATGCATCGATTGGCCGTGGGAATCGTCTGCGCCCTGATCATGTCCTCCCGGCCCGCATGCGCCTCGTCGTCCATGGGCGGGGATGCGATCGAGCATCTCTCGGGGCGTGTGCGCCTGAACGAGGGTCCGGTCGTCGCTGCGGAGGTCACGCTGTTCAAGAGCGGCGCGGCTCGCGGACAGGGCGCGGTACCCATCGCGACGGCGATCACCGATGAAGATGGCGAATTCGATGTCATCTACCGATCGTTGCCGGACGACGGGAGCATTCTCTACCTCATGGCGGACCGGGGCCATCAGCGCGTGGCAACCGTGCTGGGGATGGGGGATCTCCCCGAACACGTCTCGCTCAACGAGCTGACGACGGTCGCGACCGCGTATGTGATGAACCAGTTTCTCGCGGGGGAGATCATCGGGGGGAACATCGTCGGCGTCCGCAACGCCGCTTCCACCTTCCGAAACCTGATTCGACCGGGCACTGGTGACGCGGCCGAATCGATCTCGTCGTTCCCGAACGGCGAGTCGACCGACGCGCTTCGAAAATTCAACACTCTTGGAAACATCCTGGCCTTTGCGGCGTCGAGTCCTCGCGATTTCTCCAAGGTGAGCCTGCTCGCATCGCCGCCTTGTGGAGCGGCGCCCGAGGACCTCCTCGGTCTGGCCGCGTCGCTCGCCCGGTATCCGGACTCCTCCCCGCAGGCGTTGTTCGACTTGAGCACGCGGAACCCGATCTACCAGCCGGCGCTGTCGTCCGCGACCGATGCAACGGAGGACGGGGTCCCGATCACCTGGACCTTGATGCTTCGCTACGGGGGTGACCCTTCGTTCCAGATGAATGGGCCGGGCCGGATCGCGGTAGACGGCGAAGGGACGATCTGGATCATCAACAACTTCGATTACGCCGCGAACCCGGATACGCCGGTGTGCACGGGCACCTATGTCACCCGGCTCGCACCGAACGGCGAGTTGTATGGCTCGTCTCCCTACAGTGGGGGTGGTCTTGGAGGCGCGGGATGGGGCCTGGCGTTCGACACCCGTGATCACGTCTGGGTGGGAAATTTCGGTTTCGAGGGTGCTGGTGCGACGGATTGCACGCCTCCGGCCCGGAACAGTGTTTCGAAGTTCACGAGCGACGGGGTGCCCCTGTCGCCGGGCGCGGGCGGAAACCCCGAATGCGATCCCGATCAGGGAGGATTCTGCAACGGAGAGATCGTCACGCCGCAAGGCGTGGTGTCCGACTCCGTGAACACGATCTGGGTCGCGAATCTCTGTGTGGAGACGTTGACGAAGATTCCCGACGGTGATCCGCTTCAGGCCTATTCGTTCCCGCTGGTCGCGGAGGGCGGCGCGGGAGACCCGGCTCCGTTCGGCATCGCCATCGACGGCGGCGACCGGGCATGGGTCACGGACAATGGAGCGAGCGTCGTTTATCGCGTCGAACCGGATGATTCCTATCAGCAGGTGCGGGCGTCGACGGCGATCGATTTCAAGCGTCCGATGGGGAACGCGGTCGACTCGAATGGGAACGCCTGGATCGCCGACAGCGGAATCATCCCGATTTCGGAAGGCGGAAACTGCGATGGGCTCCCGCCGATGTCGTTCGGAGAGGAATCGAGATACGGACCACTCGTTCCTGACGAGGAGTTCGCCGGGATCATGAGAGTCACGCCGGACGGGCGGATCGTCGATCGCTACAGCGGCGGTGGCCTCTCCGTTCCCTGGGGGGTCGCGGTGGACGGCGACGACCATGTCTGGATCGCCGACTTCAACGGTGGCCGGGTCTCCAAGTTCTGCGGGGCGAACGAAGCGAACTGGCCGTGTGGGCTCAGCGTGGGCGATCCGATCTCGCCGCCCGATGGATATCGGAGCGATGCGCTCGCCCGAAACGTCTGCGTGGCGATCGATCAATCAGGAAACGTATGGCTCTCGAACAACTTCCTGATCGACTGCTTCGGCGAACGGGATGCCAACCCCGGGGGGAAGACCGTGGTCCAGTTTCTCGGAGTGGCGGCACCGGTCGAAGCTCCGGTGGTGGGGGTTCCCAGGCGTCCCGGTGCGGATCCTGCATCCTTCTGTCCCGCCGATTTCAACGGCGACGGAGCGGTCGACGGGGCGGATCTG
>JAACEA010000209.1 GCA_009936695.1 Planctomycetia bacterium | reverse complement strand
GCACGAGGTCGAAGTCACCCACGCGGCTGCCGACGAGACCGTCGACCCCGTCCGCCAGCGCGTCGTCGGGCTGCGCGGGCTCATCCACGATCGTCGCATCGACGAACTCGAGGATCTCCAGCACTTCATCCCGGATCGAATCCTGATCCGTCGCATTCATCACGTAGCCTGTGCGATCCGCACGCGGAAGGAGGGTCGCAGCGTCGAAGAGCTCGCGAATTCGAGCGCCGCGTCGAGACGCGGCGTCTCCGTTCGAATGCTCGACCGGTCGCGGATCGCCTGCGTCGATGCTCACGACTCGTCGGACTCCGCGAGTCGACGCTGCAGGAAGGCCTTCGCGAACGTCCAGTCGCGGCGAACCTGAGATACCGGAATCTCGAGGATGGAGGCCGTCTGCTCGTTGTTCAATCCCATGAACCAGCGGAAACGCGCGATCTCCGCCGCGTTGGCGTCGATCTTGAAGAGATCGTCGATCGCACCGATGAGACCCCGGGACGCCACCTCCGTGGCCCGTTCGTAGTCCGCCAGCTCCCCGGCGAGGATCGACAACGACACCGGAGCCTTTCCACCCCCGCGTTTCAACGCCTTCCTTCCCCGTGAACGATCGATCAGGAAGTGCTCCATCGCCCGGATCGCGGCCCCGAAGAAATGACGCCGATTGTCCCACGACGCGGGCGCGTTGCGAGCGATTCGAAGAAAGACCTCGTGAACGACCTCGGTCGGCTCGAGTCCGCCATCCCCCGAACTTCGTCTCAACGAGTTTCCGGCCATGATCCGGAGGTCCTCGTAGACCATGGCCCACATCTGCCGCGCCGCGTCGTCATCGCCGGCCAGCGCGGCGTTGAAGATGGAGGTGAGTTCAGCCAATGACGTCTCGCGGGAGACTCCATCTGGAGCTCTCTGCAAATGCCATAAAGTACGGAATCACGCCCCGGTATTTCCGCCATTCTCCGCCAAACTCGTGATTCGATCGATCTCTCGACCATGCCGAAGCCGCTGGTCCGACAACGAAGGTGCCCGGACATGAATGAACACATCTGGAAATGGCGGCTCCTTCGAGCCGGCGGGCTCCGTCTCGACGGCGGAGGCATGTTCGGAATCATCCCGAAGTCGATGTGGTCGGGCTGGACCACGCCCGACGAGGAGAATCGAATCGGCCTCGCGACGAACTGTCTCCTTCTCGAAGACGGTTCGAGACGGGTGCTGGTGGAGACCGGCTGCGGTGACAAGTGGACGGAACGGGAGCGCGCCAATTACGGCCTCGAATCGAGAACCGTCGTCGACGCGCTTCTCGAGCAGGATGTCGACCCCGATTCGATCGACACGGTGATCACCACGCATCTTCACTTCGATCACGCCGGCGGACTGACGACCTGGGATGGCGCGGACCCCACGGAAATGACCGGAGCGGGAACCTCGCCTCGTCCCGTGTTTCGAAACGCCGAGGTGGTGGTGCAACGCCGAGAATGGGAGGACGCCCTCGCGAATCGAAGCACCATGACCCGTACCTACCTTCGAACCCATCTGGATCCGATCGCCGATCGGGTTCGTCTGATCGACGGCGATGACGAGGTCCTCCCGGGAATTCGCGTCGAGCCCTTGATCGGCCACACCTGGGGCATGCAGGGGATCTTCGTCGACACGGCGGATGGAGACCTCGTCTTTCCCGGTGACCTCATTCCGACGATCCATCATGTCCATCCATCCGCCAGTCTGGCGTATGACATGCTTCCGTACGAATCGATGCGGACGAAACTCGGGTTCCTCCCCCGTGCCGCGAAGCATGAATGGACCCTGGTGCTGGACCACGAGCCGGATCGACCGGTGATTCGAATCGCCGAGGGCGAGCGAGGTCGATTCGTGATCGATCCTGTTGCATGAACGCGGATCAACCTGCGTTTAAAGTCGTTAAAGCATGTTTCAACGGGCGTTTTCCGACGACCTCGACGCTTTCAGGAACCTGGACGCGGGCGAGCACGGTACGGACCGGATGGAGAAGATCGACGACGACATCCGCATGTCGCACGACTCTCCGGTCCCTCTTTTCGGAGCGCATCGATCATGAACGGAACCAGGAACATCGGCATCGTCGCGATGGCACTCGCGGGCGGTCTCACATCCGGGCTTCTGGGCCACGGAACACTCTCCGATCCACCCAGCCGGATCTATCGCGCCTGGGAGGGTGGATGCATGACCAATCCCGATCCGTTCCTTCAAGGCCTGATCGACCAGGACGTCGACGCCTGCTGGAACTGGAACGAGCTCGTCAACTTCGCACCCGAGGACTCCTACGACCAGTTCGACGTCCCCTACGACCAGATCATTCCCGATGGCCGGCTGGCCAGCGCGAACAATCCACGATTCTTCGCGTTCGACACGGTGAGCGATCAGTGGCCGACGACTCCCGTCGAACCGGGTTCGTTCGAGATGACGATCCATGCGTCGACGCCGCACAACCCGCTCAAGATGTACGCGTTCGTCACCACGCCCGATCACGCGTGGGGGCAGGAGCCGCTTTCCTGGGGGAAGATGCAGCAGATTCCCGTCGGTCCGATTTCGCTCGAAGGCAACGAATACACGTTCAGCGTGACGCTTCCGCCGCGGGTCGGCAAACACTCGATCTACGTGATCTGGCAGCGGATCGACCCGGTGGGTGAAGGTTTCTACATGCTCGCCGACGTCGACTTCGGCGTCTGCAGCGAGACCTGCGACTGCATCAGCGACCTCGACCTGAACGGCCGCGTGGACGGTGGAGACATGGGACTCATGCTCGGTGCATGGGG
>JAACEA010000208.1 GCA_009936695.1 Planctomycetia bacterium | reverse complement strand
CGGAGCCCTGACATACGGGTCTCCGCGCCCCAACTTAGTTGGGTCGCATTCGATTCAGGCCATGTCTGGGGCGGGGGGGCGATTTTGACAAGAACAACACGGAAGAACCACCCGTTCGGGTGGTCGCCGTCGTGCGATCGCCGAATGACCAAACGATTGGTCGGAGGTCGGCCTTGAAAGCATGATTCAACCGAAGGTCATGCGGTCACAGGTGAGCGCCTCGAACGGAGGCGGTTCGTTCTCCGACACGCGATTCCTTGAACCGCGGCGAAGAACGCATCGGCGTGATGCAAGCGGACGAGGAGATAAGATGGCCTCGTGGCTGGTGCGATCGCGGCTGCCGGGGGCCCGAACCTGCCGGGGTGGAACCGATTGAGGAGTGATTCATCGTGAGTGAGGATGATGGTGTCGGCCGGATCCGCGCGGAACGCAACCAGCGATTCGCAAGGCAGCTCGATCGAAGCAGGGTCTGGAGCCTCGATGATCCGGCGGTGCGTGAGATCCTCTTCGATCCGCTTGCGCTGCGTCTGCTCGATGCGATTCGAAGAGCCCCTGACCCAATCAAGCACGCGGGGCTGTTCGATGCCGAACTGGGCTCGCCCACGGAAGTGACGACCCGTCT
Source organism: Planctomycetia bacterium (assembly GCA_009936695.1). Lineage (GTDB taxonomy): Bacteria > Planctomycetota > Phycisphaerae > Phycisphaerales > SM1A02 > UBA12014. Next base: position 1,844 of record JAACEA010000208.1, on the reverse strand, counting down.
GCAACGGTTGGAATCGATCGGGATGATCCGATTCGACCGTACCGAAGGAAGGTCCGGGTTCACGGCCGTGGATAAGCTCATCGCGGTCCACTGCGGCGAGTCGGGGGAGGAGAAGGCGCACTTCGATCGATACCGGGAGATGGTGTCGGCATTCAATGAATCGCTCCCCGTGATTCCAGTCGACCACGAGGAGGAGAATCTGTACACCGATCGGGTGCACCTGCTCACGGACGATGAGCGGAATCGGGTCGAGAAGGCGATTCACCGCGTCCTTCGCGAACTCTGCCGGTTGGAGGAGAACCCGACCGTGGAAGGCCCCGACGAGCCGAGGCGAGCGCCCATGAGACTGAGCATCCGGAAGTCCGAAGTCGCCGTCGACGGGCCCTTGCTGGCTCCGGTCTTCCTGTTCCGGGAGAGCATGGTCGCTTCCTCGCGGAAGATCCTGGATTCGGTGGTGGACCGGCTCACGCCGCGACAGATCGAGGTCGCCACGCTGCTCGTGGAGGGTTCGACGAAGGCCGACATCGCGGAAGCGCTCGACGTGTCGGAGAACACCATCAAGTCGACGGTGCGATCGATCTATAAGAAGCTGGGCGTCACTTCGAAGGCCGAGTTCATCCGTTCGATGACGGAATGATCGAACCCGGCCTCAGCAGCGGACGCGCCGCCAGCATCACGACGAGGGTCGCGATGGAAGCCACGACGGGGGCCAGGTCCTCGATGGCCGACGTCACGATCAGCCAGACACCGAGGGCGAGTGAGAGCAACGGCGGAATCGGATAGAGCGGAATGCGGAAGGGGCGGGGGAGATCGGGCGACCGCACCCGCTGGACCATGACCGAGAGCATCGTGAGGCAGACGGCGAAGGTGGTGAGCACGCCGACGTATTCCAGCAGCGCCTTGAGACCGGACGCCCAGACGAGCGGGATCGTGGCTGCGATCATCAGCACGATCGCGAGCGTCGGGGCCCCGCGTCGGTTGAGCGTTCCCCACGAGGCGGGAAGCTGGCTCTTCCAGGACATCGCCGCGACGACCCGTCCGCTGGTCATCACCGAAACGCTCAGGGTCGAGACGAAGAGAAGGACGATCATCGCGATGACCAGTCGTCCGCCGACTTCGCCGAAGAGATGTCGCGCCGTGATCGCACCGATGTTGGCCATGGGGACGATCGTGCCGTCGGAATCGAGCTCGAGCATCGCCGCCGGCGGCATCACGCGCAGATACACCACGTTCATCAGGAGATAGAGCGCGCCGACGACGACCACGCTGCCGATGATGGCGAGTGGAAGCGATCGACCCGGATTTCGGATCTCCCCCGCGACCTCCGCCGCGGTCGACCAGCCGAGGTAGGCGAACGAGATCGTGATCACCGCGAGCCCGATCGCCGCCGAGAAGACCGGCGGAGACGGAGCGTTGCGGAGGTGCTCGAGGATCTCGCCCGGATCCGCACCGAGCGGGATCGTCGCGAGCGGCGACTCGGGAAGCGTGTCCCGCGCCGCGGCGATCAACGCCGCATCCGGGACCAACGGCTCGACCGACATCGCCAGCCCGGCGACGATGAAACCCACGATCACCAGGACCTTGAGCATCACGAGGCCGTCGTTGAACCGCTTGCCGCCGATCACCGTGATCGCGTGGATCACCCCCAGGCCGAGGAGGAGGACCGTCGCGGTGATGCGTGCCTCCGTCCAGGGCGCGAGGTTCTCGATGTACTCGCCCGCCACGATCGCGATCGCGGCGAGTGCCGCGATGTAGCCGATGAAGAGGGTGATCATGCCGTTGAGGTAGCCGCAGGTCGGACCGAGACTCTCGTGGACGACCACGTACTGCGAACTCGCTTTCGG
>JAACEA010000207.1 GCA_009936695.1 Planctomycetia bacterium | reverse complement strand
GTGGGGGAGGCGACCCGAGCCGGAAGGTGGGTCTGGGCCGTCTGCGGGGGTCGTGCGGGGCGATCCGACTGGAAAGGTCCGACAACCCTTCAGTCCGCGCCGCGTCCATCCGATCCCCTTGACGGAGCTCGAATCGTCCCATCGGCGAGCCGGCTCCGCCGGAGGTCAAGCCCATGCAGGTCGCCGAACTCGTCAAGGATCGTTCCGCTCGCACCGATCGCGATCGCCGTCGGCACCGCCGCTATGCGGTGCGGCCGATGTACTCCTCCATCCGGATCCGCACCGAGAACGACCAGGTGCTCGATGGTCACATCCACGATCTCGCGGTCGGCGGCGTGCGATTCGAGTGCGACGAGCCGCTTCCCGAGAACACGAAGGTTCGCTTCGAGATCGAACTTCCGGGTGGTGCCGCGACCCTTCGCGGTCGGGCGAGCATCATCCGGCTCGCCGACGAGGACGTCCGGACGGGATCGGTGATCCTCGCCGCGGCCTTCGACCGCTTCGAGACCCGGATCGATGCCGGGACCCTCACTCGCTATCTCGAGCAGGGTTGCCTCCTTCGGGCCGCTTGAGGCGTGGGGGCTGATCTCAATCCGAGGTCAACGCACGACAGACGGCTTCAGCGACCTGCTCGATCGAGCGGTCGCTGGTGTCGATCGCCGTCGTCGCGAGCTTCTCGAGTAGCGGGCCGCGTGCCTTCTCGATCGTCGTCATCTCGTCGAGCGGGTCGAGCGCGGTGAGCGACGGGCGGTCGGGATCGTCCGCGATTCGTGCGATGAGTTCGTTCGCCGGGGCGTGAAGCCGGACGATGCAGGCCCGGCCCGCGTTCCGCGCCGTCTCCAGTCGCTCGAACGCACCCGGCGCCGTGGGCGTTCCGCCGCCGAGGGCGATCACCGACGGGACCGTCGATGCGAGGGTTCGTTCCAAGGCCGTGGACTCCGCCTCGCGCCACGTCGCTTCGCCGGCGGTCTCGAAACAGGTCCTGGCGGTCATGCCGCAGACCGCGCTCGTCACGTCGTCGAGATCGATGAACGGCCGCGACAGAAGCGCGGCCGTCGCACGTCCGGCGCTGGTCTTGCCGGAGCCGCGAAGGCCGATCAGGATCAGGTGCATGGGACCCGGGGTGGTTGGATGGTGGTCAGATGGTGGTCAGACGCTTGCGACCGAGGGCACGACGACGGTTGATGATCTTCCGTCCGGCCTTCGTCGACATGCGGGCGCGGAAGCCCATCTTGCGGACCTTCTTGATGCGGCTCGTCTTGCGGGGATAGTGCATCGCCATGGCGGACTCCGGAACCGTGGGGGATCTGGCGGAAGAGGGCCGCCGACCCGTTTGATCTTCGAACACGTCGGGCGAGGCCCGCCGCGGAGGATCGAAGAAAGTAGCAGGAAGCGGCCGGGCGGTCGACCCTTTCGGGGGCAAAAACCGACAGCGGGCTCGATTTCGGGCTCGAAAAGTCCGATCTGCGGGAAGTTCCAGTCACCCGGCCTCGAATTCGGGGGACGCAAGATAGACTCGGGTCAGTGTTCTTCGTTTCGCGCGTTTTCTCCCGCAGCCGACCCGATCGGGTCTCGACTCCCGGAGCAACCGCTCGACTCGCCTCAGCGTGAAATGCCGAGCCCGCCCCGGAGAAGATCCCGGCGGGCGTGTCGACGGAATGATCCCCCATGGAATTGATGGACAGGTTGGCCGAAGCGGAACGCCGGATCGGCTATCGCTTTCGAGACCGTGAACTGCTCGCTCGCTCCCTTCGCCACGCGTCTGCGGCGGACGACCGGCTCGACTCGAACGAACGCCTCGAGTTCCTGGGCGACGCGATCCTCGGCGTGGTCGTCTGCACGGAGTTGTTCGATCGCTTCCCCGACCTGCTCGAGGGTGAACTCACCAAGATCAAGTCGAACGTGGTGAGCAGGCGGGTCTGCGCGGAGATCGCGGAGGAGCGAGGCCTCGGTGAACTTCTCGATCTCGGCAAGGGCATGAACGGGCGCGGCGAGATGCCGTCCTCGCTCCATGCCGCGGTGCTCGAGTCGGTGATCGGCGCGATCCACCTCGATGCAGGCTTCGACCGGGCCAGGGCGTTCGTCCTGGAACTGCTCGATCCGAGGATCGCCCATGCCGCGGAGCTCGGTCATCAGCACAACTTCAAGTCGGTGCTTCAGCAGGTCTTCCAGCGGAAGGGGCTCGGCGCACCCTCGTACGTCGTGCTGGAGGAACGCGGACCGGATCACGCCAAGTGCTTCGAGGTCTGCGTCGTCGCGGGCGAGCGGCGCTTCGAGGGATGCTGGGGCCCCAACAAGAAACAGGCCGAACAGCAGGCGGCCCTCGCCGCATTGCTCCATCTGGATCTCGCGGTCGCGGATGGCGACGGGGACATCCGATTGGTCGACGCCTGCTGGAACGACGATCCGGTCGCGAGCAACACCCCGGTCGACCCCGAGTCGACGGGCGCAGCGGATGGCTCCGAGATGGTCGACGAAACGTCGACGCCGGGGACCTGACCGTTCGCGTTCGGCGATGACGCCTCGATGAACCGAGGATGAACCGAGGGTGAACCGAGGAAGCGGAGTCTCGTTGGCCGTGGGATCGCGGGAAGCGGCCCGGGATCGTGTCGGGATCAGGACGCGTCCTGCCCCGTGGCGTCCGGCTTCGGAGGCTTCCGAAAGTCGAGATCCTCGATTCTGCCGAAGACCGCGGTCGAGATGTTCGCAAGGTGGGACGCGATTCGCTTGAAGTATCGCGTCTGCATGGAACACGTGACCGCTTCCTGGGTGCTGATGGTGGAGCGATCGTCCAGCAGCTCGGTGGCCAGATCCTCACAGGCCTTCCGCACCGCGTCCGCGGCCTTGATCGCGACCTTGGCTTCCTTGGTGTCCGAATTCCGGAATGCGGTCCGGACGAGTTCGAAGATCTTCTCGATCTCGTCGGGGATCGTCCGGATCCGCTCCTCGTACGCCGAAGCGGTGTGGCGGAGGCCGCCGTGCTCCGTCACCTCGTAGAGATTCTTGCAGTAGTCACCGATTCGCTCCGCGTCCTTGGCGATGGACATGAGTGCGAGGCATGCGGCGATGTCCGCATTTCGATTCACCGAGAGATGGGTCACGATGTTGCTGCGGAGGGACCGGAGCAGTCGGTTGATGTCCTGATCCCGCGTGAACACCGCTTCGCGGACGTCGGCGGGATCGCCACCGGCGAGGACGCCGTGAACCTCGTGGAACATCCACTGGCCCGCGGTGAGCATCTCGTCGAATTCGCCGAACGCCTTGTCGAGGGCGTCGCCGCCGCGAAGTGCTGCCAAGAGGGCTCCGAGCATGATGACGACTCCAGATTCGAATCAGCTGTAGATGAAGACTTCGGTGATCACGAGGCCGATCGCGGGCACCACCACGAACACGAGCGCCAGGAAGATGAACGCCCATTTCTTCGACCGGCTGGCGAGTGCACTGTACGACTTCGAAATCTTGATCGGGATTTTTCGCAGCGGATACCAGATCAGGTTGTCCGAACAGTTGAAGAGCACGTGGGCGATCGCGACCGTCACCGCGGCGCTGGTGGGATTCGCGAGTGCCGCGATCAGTCCGGTCACGGTGGTTCCGATGTTCGCGCCGAGCATGAAGGGGAAGGCCCGCTTCAACTTCACGGCGCCGGCCCCGACGATCGGCACCATCAGGCTGGTGGTGACCGAACTCGATTGCACGGAGATCGTCGAGAAGATCCCGGAGATCCACGCGACG
>JAACEA010000016.1 GCA_009936695.1 Planctomycetia bacterium | reverse complement strand
TGGTGGTGGCGGGCGCGGCGTTCGTCGCCGGGACGGGGGTCGCAGGTACGGTCGCGGGCGTCGTCGTTCCGGTGGACGCCGGAGGCGTGGGCTCGGACGGCGTGGCCACGGCCGGGTTGTCCATGATGTTCAAGGCGACCGCGAGCACGATGTAGATGACGAATCCGGCCACGGTCGCCACGGTGAGCGCGTCACCGGTCCGACCACCGAAGGCGGTGTCGGCGCCGCCGCCGCCCGCGCCCCCGAAGGCGCCGGCGAGCCCGCCGCCCTGCGGCCTCTGGACCAGGATGATGAGAACCAGCGCCGCCGAGACGACGATGAAGAGCAGGGTGAGGACGACGATCCAAGTGGACACGGTCAGGTTCCAGAACGGGACGTCACGCGAATGCATGGCGTCGAGGTGCGAATCGAGCCGCGGCGTTGCGACTCAGGCCGAGACGGCGGCCCGGCAGATCGAGGCGAACTCGTCCACCTTCAGGCTCGCTCCACCGATCAGGCCTCCATCCACGTCGGGGGCCGAGAAGAGCTCCGCGGCGTTCGCGGCCTTCACTGAACCGCCGTAGATGATTCGGACCGAATCGGCGAGTTCAGCATCATACAGTTCCCCGAGCAGGGATCGGATCATCGAGTGGGCGGACTGGGCGTCATCGGGCGTCGCGGTGATCCCGGTCCCGATGGCCCAGACGGGCTCGTACGCGAGGACGGCGGCCCCTACCTGAGCCCCCGAGAGCCCCTCCAAAGCCGCTCGAACCTGCCTCTCGACCACTTGAAGGGCGTTTCCGGCCTCGCGCGCCCCCATCGTCGCCCCCACGCAGATCACGGGCTGGAGCTCCGCGGCGAGGGCCGCTCGGGTCTTGGCCGCGATCAGGGCATCCGGCTCCCCAAGCTCGTTTCGACGCTCGGAGTGCCCGATCAGGGCTGCGGATCCGCCCAGGTCGGCGATCATCGCGGGGCTGGTCTGACCGGTATGAGCCCCTTCCAGGTGCGGCGAGCAATCCTGGCCACCCAGGCCGATTCCCGCCTGCCGGAGGGCATGCCCGACGGCCTGCAGGTACGGAAAGGGAGGAAACAGGGTCACGTCGACCGTTTTCGCGGTCTCCCCGATCGCCGCCGCCACATCCTCGGTCAACTCGACCGCGCCGGCGAGTTCCCCGTGCATCTTCCAGTTTCCACCGACATAGGCGCGTCGATTCGACATCGTGCTTCCTCGTGCGTGAACAAGTCCGGTGGGGCGACGACGTCCATACGCCGTGCGGTTCCGGGGAGCGAAAGGTAGCAGGTCCGGTTCCGAAGGACCCGCCGTGGCGTGAAGTCCGGAGGCCGACAAGGCATACTGTGCCACCTCCGTCCATTCCCACCGCCTCCGGAAGCCCCCATGTCCTCGCCGACCGCCGCCGAGATCCGCCGCCGTTTCCTCGAGTACTTCGAGAGTCGTCTCGCCCACGAGGTGGTCCCCTCGAGCCCGGTCGTCCCGCACGAGGACCCGACGCTGCTCTTCACCAACGCGGGCATGAACCAGTTCAAGGACGTGTTCCTGGGCCAGGGCACACGCGGCTACACCAGGGCCGTCGACACGCAGAAATGCATTCGTGCCGGTGGCAAGCACAACGACCTGGAGGACGTGGGCCGGGACACCTACCACCACACCTTCTTCGAGATGCTCGGCAACTGGTCGTTCGGCGACTATTTCAAGGCCGAGGCCATCGAATGGGCGTGGACGCTGCTCACCGAGGTCTTCGAGATCGATCCCGGGAGGCTGTATGCGACCTGGTTCGAGGGTGATCCCGCCCAGGGGCTCGAACCCGATCACCAGTCACGCGACCTCTGGCTCCGCTACCTCCCCGCCGACCACGTGATTCCCGGGAACGCCAAGGACAACTTCTGGGAGATGGGCGAGACCGGCCCCTGCGGTCCGTGCTCCGAACTCCACGTCGATCGCATCGGCGGACGAAACGCCGCGTCGCTGGTGAACCAGGACGACCCCGACGTGCTCGAGGTCTGGAACCTCGTGTTCATCCAGTTCAACCGTGAGGCGGGGGGCACGCTCAAGCAGCTTCCGGCCCGTCACGTCGACACCGGCATGGGCTTCGAGCGCATCGTCTCCGTCCTCCAGGATCGTCGAAGCAACTACGACACCGATCTCTTCACGGGGATCTTCCAGCGCATCTCGGACGTGAGCGGCGCCCGGCCCTACGGCGGCGATCTCGAAGATCCGATCGACATGGCCTATCGCGTGATCGCGGATCACGCGCGATGCCTCGTCGCGGCCCTTTCCGACGGTGCGACACCGGGCGCCGACGGCCGAGGCTACGTCCTTCGTCGGATCCTCCGCCGCGCCGTCCGGCATGGTCGACAGACCCTCGGCATCGAACGTCCGTTCCTCGACGCCATCGTCCCCGCGGTCGTCGAGAGCCTCGGCGACGTCTTCCCCGAGATGAAGACCCGGATGTCGAAGGTGCAGGAGACGATCAGGCAGGAGGAGGTGACGTTTCGTCGAACCCTCGATCGCGGACTCCAGTTGTTCGCGGAAGCGGCGGATCGCGCCACCGACGGCACGGTCACCGGCCTCGACGCGTTCAAGCTCCATGACACCTACGGCTTTCCGATCGATCTCACCTCGGTGATGGCCGAGGAACGCGGGATGCGGGTCGACGTCGAGGCCTACGAAATGCTGATGGAGGAAGCGCGGGCCCGCAGCCGCGGCGGTGGCGAAGTCGCCGACACCGTGATCACGATGCCACCCGACGTGCTCGGAAAGCTCGACTTCCTGAAGGTCCGGGCCACCGACGACGACCCCAAGCACCAGGGTCACGCGACCACCGGCGTGATCAAGGCCATCTGGGACGGACGCCATCTCACCGAGCACGCGGAAGTCGGCCAGCGGATCGCGGTGATCCTCGATCGAACCTGCTTCTACGGCGAACAGGGCGGCCAGATCGGCGACCGGGGCGAACTCCGCGTGAGCCGGGGCAGCAGCGCCGGACACGACCACGCCGGGGTGGTCGAGATCGAGGACGCCCGCCGGGTCGGTGACTTCGTCCTGCACGTGGGCCGGGTGACCCACGGCTCGATCGCCGCGGGCGACGAATGCGAAGTGGCGATCGACGTCCATCGACGCGAGGGCATCCGCGCCCATCACACGACGACGCATCTTCTGAACCTGGCCCTTCGCGAGGTCGCGGGCCCCGACAGCGACCAGCGCGGCTCCCTTGTCGCGCCGGACCGCCTCCGATTCGACTACGCCGCGACCGGCCCGCTCGATCCCGAATCGCTCGCCACGATCGAACGCCGGGTCGCCGAGGCGATCACGGAGGAACTCGACGTCCACGTGGGCGAGGCCCCGCTCGATCTCGCCCAGCGCGTCAACACGGTGCGCGCGGTCTTCGGCGAGCGCTATCCGGATCCCGTGCGAATGGTCTCGGTCGGACCGACGGTCGTCGATCTGCTCGAGTCTCCCGACGAGTCCCGGTGGCTCGGTCGATCGGTCGAGTTCTGCGGCGGCACGCATCTCTCGAACACCCGCGACGCGAAGGACTTCGTGGTCGTTTCGGAGCAGGGCCTCGCGGCCGGCATCCGACGCGTGACCGCGCTCGCGGGGGACGCCGCCGTCGAAGCCCGCGAGACGGCCGCCGGACTCGCGAACCGGCTCGACGGCATCGAGTCCGGCGAGACCGCGGATGGTCTCGAGGACCTCGTTCGCGATCACGAGGCCGCGATCATCTCCGTGGTGGACCGACATGCGCTGGGCGGCCGGATCGAAGCCCTTCGGGCACGAGCGAAGACCGCCCGCAAGGCGGCGGCGGCCGAGAACCGCGGAACCGTGGTCGAAGCGGCCCGCCGCATCGCGGAGTCCGAAACCGGGCCCGCCATCGTCGCCCAGCTCGAGCACGCGGACAAGGATGCGCTGCTCTCCGCCATGGATGCGATTCGCGCCGCCCGACCGGATTCCGCGGTCTTGCTGCTCTCCGCCGACGAGGACGCGGGCAAGGTGGTGATCGTGGCGAGGGTTCCGGATCCGCTCATCGCGGCCGGGCTCAAGGCCGGCGACTGGGTCAAGGTGGCGGCGCAAGCCTGCGGCGGTGGCGGCGGCGGACGCCCCGACAGCGCCCAGGCGGGCGGGAAGGACCCGGGTCGGATCGCCGAAGCGGCCGAGGCCGCAGTCGCTCACGCCACGACGTCGGGCCTCGCCTGACCGGGTGGCTCAGGAGTCGAGATGGTCGGCACGACGCGATTTCCCGCCGGAGATCTGCGGGAGCCGCCGGACCTCGACGATGACCCGATCGACATCGAGCGGTTCGGGGGCGTCGCTGGAGACGATCTGGCTCGAGTTCGTGAAGGCACTTGGCAGCGCCGCCCGCGACGTTAGCATCAGGCGGGACGGATTCCCCGGGCTCGGGAACGATGCGTATCCTCGCCACGCTCTCACGCTTCGCATTCACGGAGAT
>JAACEA010000206.1 GCA_009936695.1 Planctomycetia bacterium | reverse complement strand
GAGGGTCGAAGCGACACCCTGATGACGCCTCCTTCTGCGCCGATCGCGTGTCGCGCGTTCGACACCAGGTTCTGGATCACGCGGGTCACCGCCGTCCGGTCGCCCCGGACCGTGGCGGTCTCGTCCTCGATCCGCGACTCGATGCGGATGTGGTCGGATGTCGAGGGGCGCAGCAGATTGAGCGCCTCGCGCACGAGATCGCAGAGGAGCGTCTCCTGCTCGGTGATCACTCGGCGACGGCTCAGGAAGAGGATCTGATCGACGAGTTCGGCGCCCCGACGGGCGGCGAGCTGGATGTCGTCGAGCATGCTCGTCCGGCGTTCGTCGGTTTCGCCGTCCGCCAGCGTGGTGGCGTGGACCATGATCGGCCAGAGCAGGTTGTTGAAGTCGTGGGCGATGCCGCCCGCCAGCAGGCCGACCGCTTCCATGCGCTGGGCGTGGACGAGCTCGTTCTCGAGTTCCTCGCGAGCCATCGTCGACGCGATGGACTCGGCGAAGTTCCGCAGGGCGGCGATCGAGCTCTGGTCATGGACGCGGATGCGATTCACATCCTCGACCAGGAGGATCCCGCGCGGTGTGTCGCGAACGACGATCGGAACCGCGACGTGGCTCGTCTTCGGGCCCGATTCGAAGCCCGGTACCGGACTCGAGCCGTCGCCGACGATTCCGCCCGACGTCGAAGCGACGACGGCGTCGATGAATGTGGCGGGGATCGGAGACCGCCCCTCCTCCCGCCCGAATCGGAGACCGTCGTGTGACGCGAATCGGGCCACATCGCTCTGGAACGACGACTCGATCAGTTCAAGCACCGTCGGAATCGAGTCGCGCCAGTCCCGTGATTCGAGGAGGAGGTCGGCGGCATCTCCCGCCGCGACGAGGATCCGATCTCGGCGACGGCGGCGGGTCTCCTCCTGCAGCCGAAGCCAGGTCAGGCCGGCGAGGTCCCCGAGAAATCCGAGTCCGTCGACATGGCGCTGGTCGAATGCGCCGACCCGGGGCGAGGCGAGTCCGAGGGCGCCCACGATCTCCCCGTCCGCCTTCACCGGAAGGTAGCACCGGCTCCGGATGTCGACCCGTCGGGCGGAGGTGCTGGAGCGATTGTCGGGGTCGTCATGAGTGTCGTGGACGTGGACCATCTCCCCGGTCCGGATGACACGGCCGGGGTGTCGATCCCATGCGGTTCGTTCGGCATCCGCGATCTCCCAGTCGGCCAGACCCTTGTTTCCGACGAGTCGAAGGTTCCGGGTCGTCGGATCGAGGAAGTAGATTCCCGCGTATTCGATCTCGAAGATGGTCGCCGCGAGTTCCTCGATCGCGAGCCCGAGGGCCTTGGTGTCGGGTATGAAACTCAGCCGTTCCGCGATTCGATGTTCGAGTTCCCGATGATGGGCGAGATCCCGCTCGAGCCGGCGAAGCTCGTGGCCGCGAATCGCCGCCAGGAGCGGCGCTCTCAGGTGCGTCGAGATCGACGCGGCGATCTCGGTCGGCTCGAACGACGGTGTCGCGCGGAGGAGCGCCGTGATCAGGCTCGTGTCGTCGAGTCGCACGCCGATCCTCGTGCCGATCGGTTCCGCCCGCGCGATCGAATCCATCGTGCCCGATGCGAACATCGACTCGGCGATGGCGCGGAACGCGTCGTCGTCGTCGTCGGTCCGCGGCCCGGAGGTGACCAGCCGCTGGCTCCCGTCCTCACGGACGGGGCAGGTCCACACGTCCGCCGCGACGAGATCGGGATGACCCAGCAGCGGATCGAGCCAGCCGGCATCGACATCCGCATCGACGATGGTCGATGCGAATTCGACGAATCCGCGGGATGGAATCCCGGGCGTCGGCCCGTCTTCGAGGTTCGTCCTGCTTGTGCGTTCGCCCGGTGCCACCGACGTAGTCTAGTGGGCGTCGCACTTGAATTCGTCGATTCCACCGATTCCGACGATCCCCGAGAGGTGCCGCCCCGTCATCCCGGAGGTCGCTCGGTGGCTGAAGAATCGGTCATCGGAGGCGGTGCAGAGGGGTTCGCCATCGATTCGCTCCGGTCTCAGGCCGGCCGAGCGCAATCGGACGACCGCGGCCTGGAAGAGATCGGCATGCGATCTTTCCGGACCCCGGCGGACGCAGGTGCCGAGTCCGGCGGTCTCGAATGCGGTCACCACGTCG
>JAACEA010000205.1 GCA_009936695.1 Planctomycetia bacterium | reverse complement strand
GGGCCGCCTGCGGTCACCGACCTGCAGGAAGATCCGGCCGTCCGGATCCGCGGTCGGCAGGAACCGGGCCTCGATGAAGATCTCCCACCGTCCCTCCCGTCGCCGAAGGATCGCCTGGGTCGATTCCGCCCCGTTGACCGCCTGCACCACGTCGCCGTCGACGTCGGCGAGGGTTCGCGGCAGAATGAAGGTTCCGAAGGATGCGCCGGGCGGTCGAACCGGAATCGCACGCGGACCGAATGGAATTCGCGTGACGCGACCCGCATGCGCGAGGGAGAGCACCTCGTCCGAGGGGAGCGGGCCACCGCCGAGATCGGGGCGGTCGATCTCGTGCCGGGTGATCGTCGAGGGCGCCGCGAGCAGCGGGACGCCCGTGGGGTCGGACTCCCAGGTCGCGGTCACCACCAGCTCTCCGCGGGTCGGATTGAAGATGTCGACCTCGACCCGGTCGCCGTCGGAGGCGATCTCCATCGCGAGGAACGCCGGACGCGCATCCAACCAGGCGAGTCCGGCACCGACCGCCTCGGCCGGGGTGCGGCCCGGGTCGAGCAGCAACGAGCGAAGCCCCGCCAGCGCACGCTGATCGGTGGGCCACGCGGCCACCGATCGACCGCTCGGATCCGACCGATCGGTCACCACCGCGGTCAACCGCTCACGCAACTGACTCGCAGCCCCACGGCTCGAAGACGCCACCCGTCGAAGGCCGACCCGCCACTCGTTCGCGATCGATGTGGCGACGCGTCGCGCCAACTGGTTCTGGAATTCCCCGGCCGGTGGCCGAGCATCCTGGAGTTCTGCAAGAAGGCACCAGCGAAACCACTCCAGCGGATCATCGAGCACCGGATCCGCGTCATTCCCCCGGGTGCGAACCACGTCGCGATCCTCGGCCCATGCCGACGGTGGATCGAACCACGCCGGCGTCCAGGCGGTTTCCGCGATGGCGATCTCGCCGTCCGCGTCACCGGGTACGGGTACGAGCAGGACCGGCACCCCGGGCAGCGCTTCCATCGGTCCGACCGCGCGCTGGCTCACCTCGAGGATCGTGTCCGGGCTCGTCCACGATCGGGCGTCGAGTGGTCGATCCCTCAGCCAGACCACGTCCGCGACGATCTCCCGACCTCCAATTCGAACCGGAATGGTCGGCGGCCACGCGAGGGGACGTTCGGGAACGGCCAGCGGGAGGAGGAGATCACCCCCGCGGATCGCCGCCGGCGCGCGAACCGCGGGGGAGACCGCATCCACGGGTGCCGACTTCATCCCGTCGCGGACCGACGCCGTCGCGCCGGGGACCGAGAACCAACCGATCAGGAGCAGGAACAGGCCACCGAGACGGGACGAAACGCGCCAGCGAACGTTCCGCGGCCGAGCAACGGCCCGGCCGCTGGTCCGGGGGCCGACGACGACCGAAGCGTTCTCAGGGGCGAACGATGCGGTCCGACGCAGTTTGACGGTTCGAGGTCTCATGGGCATTCGTGGTGACCGCACCATGCTACCCGTCGATCACGCGCCGGCGGCGCCGCGTTCCATTCCGGCTTCCGAGGGGGATTCGACATGATGGGTTACGACGAACAGGGTGGAACGGTGTTCACGATCCACGCGCCGGACGCGGAAGTGGTCGAATTGACCGCACGATTCGGCGGAGATCACGAGCGGACGCTCGCGATGCGAAGATGCGGCGATGGCGGATGGTGCCTCCGCCTTCACCCGGGATTGCGTTGCACCACCTACCGCTTTCGCGTGGATGGCCGTTTCCTCCCGAATCAGGACCTCCTCGACGCCATCTGACTCGGGCAAGCCGGGATCACGCCGCGGATCAGGTGCCGGTGCGACGCCGCGACCTCCCGGGGCCGTTCTCATGAAAACCATGCTTGATTCCCCATGGTTCGGACCGCGACCTCGGCATTGTTCTACCCTGTGGTCGCGATGAACAATCCTCCACCCGCCATCGTCCGATTCAAGCGCCTCGCCTTCGGAGCGCTCGTCCTGACCGTCGCGTCCGGATGCGGTGACACCGCGACGACCAGCCCCGCACCGCCCTCGACGCCTCCCGAAGCGACGAAGACCGCGTCCACCGAGCTTCGACGGGGGTACGAGATCCCGATTCCGATGAACGAGTTCTGGGACGGCACGAAGACGCTCAAGTACACCTACGAGATGCGGTTCGACACCGACGGTAAGATCCACCGGAACGGATGGGGTCGTGCCTACTACGCGAACGGCGTGATCGAACGCGAGGGGGCCTATCGCTACGATCACGATCTCGAGATGAGCGAGCGCATGGGCACCTGGACGTACTACGAGGCGGACGGAAGCGTGAAGCGGGTCGAGGAACGCGGCGGCACGCCGATCTGGACCGGCCCCGACCAGCAGACGCCACCCCCCGGAACCTGAAGCGTGTCGATTCCCGACCCCAACCTCGATCATGCCGTTCACTTCCTCGAGTCGATCCGAGGCCGACGAAGCGTTCGCGAATTCAGTGATCGCCCCGTGTCGCAGGCGGTGATCGAGC
>JAACEA010000204.1 GCA_009936695.1 Planctomycetia bacterium | reverse complement strand
GCATTCTCCAACGAAGTCGAATTCTTCTCGATCGGCACGAATGACCTCATCCAGTACACGCTGGCGGTCGATCGAGGTAATGAGCGGGTGGCGAATCTGTACACCGGGGCGAGCCCGGCCGTCCTCCAGCTCATCAAGACCGTGATTCGAGCCGCACGACGGCGCGACGTGGCGGTCTCGATCTGCGGTGAGATCGCAGGAGAGCCGATTTACACCATGTTGCTGCTGGGACTCGGTTTGCGTACACTCTCACTGGTACCGACCCAGATTCCCCTCATCAAGAAGGTCGTCAGGTCGGTCTCGATCAAACATTGCGAACGCATCGCCCGAAAGGTCGGTACGTTCGATTCCGAGCGACAGGTCCTCAACTACCTCCGCGACGAACTCAGAAAAATCGACCCCGGATCACCCGGCGGATGGACCGCCGAGTGAAGGGGAAGTCAGGAACAAAGGACCGCTTCGACGGGACGTGAGTCACACGTTCGTCGAGGAGGGACACGAATCAGGTGACCGAGGAGCCTCGCTCCCCGGCCACGGCAGGCGACCGAGATCGCCGCTCGAATCGGGCGACGTCGACGCGACGCCCCGGGAATCCAGCCTCTTCGGGAGGCGACTCCGCCTTTCGCGGAGGAGATGGATTGCTCGGGATCGCCGACCGATACGCCGGTGAATGCCGGCTCCGTTTCGATCTGGAGGATCTCGAATCGAATCGAGGATCGATCGGCACCGCCTCGCGGGTCCGGATCGAACCCTCGGTCGGCGACCGCGACGCGGTCAGCCCTCCTTCCAGTGCGATGCACCGGAATCCTGCTCCGATCCAGGCCGACCGACGATGCACGCCCCAGGTGCGTCGGATCACGACCGAGCCCGGCGTCCCCTCGACGACATCCGATCACGACCTTGCTTGAACGCGGTCATGGAGACGACCATGACCATGAGCGACAACGACTCGGACGCCGGCGAATCATCCGCCGCACAACCTTCGGACACCGAGGCCTCGGCCGGGTCCAAGAAGACTTCCAAGAAGTCGACGACCAAGAAGACCACGACCAAGAAGTCGACGGCCAAGAAGGCCACGACCAAGAAGTCGACCGCCAAGAAGACGACCAAGAAGAAGACGACCAAGAAGACCACGGCGAAGAAGACGACCAAGAAGAAGACGACCAGGAAGGCCTCCGATCGAGCGGCGTCCGAGCCCGAATCCGATGCCGGCATCGAGGCGGGAACCACGACCGAAGCGACCTCCGAGACGCCGCTCGATGCCCCGGGCATCGCGGAGACGTCGGAGCCGTCCGCGGAGACGCCCGTCGATGCCGAGACCGATGGCGAGACCGATGCCGAGGACGGGGCCGGTCCCCGGAAGAAGCGATCTCGCCGAGGCGGATCCCGACGCCGGAAGCGCGATTCCAACGAGACCGATGCCGAGACCGCCGATGCCGCCACCGAGGAGGCCGATGAGGCGGATGCCGACCCCGAGGCAAGCGAGGCCGAAGAGAAGAAGTCCGGCTCGTCGGCCAAGAAGAGCCGATCCCGTCGGGAGTGGAAGCGCCCCGATCGGGCCGCGATCGAAGTGACCCCCACCGGCCCGACCGCCCCCGCGGGCAGTCGGGTCCTCCTCGTCGATGACGTGCCGGGCGAATCCTGTCGGATCGCGATTCTCGAGAAGGGACGCCTCGAGGAGCTGTTCGTCGAACGGTCCCAGAGCGCGACCGCCGTCGGCAACATCTACAAGGCCCGCGTGGTCAACGTCGAGTCCTCGATCCAGGCCGCCTTCGTCGACTACGGCCAGGGCATGAACGGCTTCCTCCACGTCTCCGACCTTCACCCCCGCTACTTCCCAGGCGGCGACAAGACCGAGAAGGTCGGTCGCAAGACCCCCAGACGGGAGCGGCCCCCGATCCAGGACGCCCTGAAGAAGGGACAGGAGATCCTGGTGCAGGTCCTCAAGCAGGGCGTCGGCACCAAGGGCCCCACCGTCACGAGCTACCTCTCGATCCCGGGCCGCCTCCTGGTGATGATGCCGGGCATGGACCGGGTCGGGGTGAGTCGCAAGGTCGACGACGACCAGCGCGAGAAGATGCGGAAGATCCTCGACGAACTGGACCTTCCCGAAGGCTTCGGCTTCATCGTCCGCACCGCCGGATACGACAAGACCAAGACCGAACTCAAGCGGGACGCGGCCTACCTGAAGCGCCTCTGGACCCAGCTCGAGAAGCGGATGGACAGGGTC
>JAACEA010000203.1 GCA_009936695.1 Planctomycetia bacterium | reverse complement strand
GAGCGATTCAGAAGCGGTAGCGGACGACCCCTCCAGGCGTCCCCAGACAAAGGTTCGTACGCGATGACCACTCCACTCCCTCTCGTCCAGCAGTTCCTCGACTACCTCGTGGACGAACGGCATTTCAGTCCCTACACCGCTCGTTGCTACGGCCTCGACCTTCGTCAGTACGGCGAGTTTCTGGCCGAGGAGTACGACGTGAACGCCACTCCCGACGCGGAAGCAGCCGCCCTCGCGGCCCGCACCGCGTCGATCACCGCGGACGTCGATGAGCACACCGTCTCCGGACTGATGCTCGTGGCGGACGTGGATCGCATCCGGGGTTTCCTCGGCTGGATGGCCGATCGCGACTATTCCGCGGCGACCACCGCCCGGAAGATCGCCACGCTTCGATCGTTCCACAAGTGGATGGAGAAGCGAAGCCTCATCGAGGCGAACCCGATGCTCGCGGTCCGGACCCCGAAGCAGGCCAAGCGGCTTCCCAAGGCGGTCTCCGTGGAGCAGATCGAACAACTTCTCGCCGCGCCGGACGACACCGTCCTGCTCGGTGCCCGTGATCGTGCCATCCTCGAAACCCTGTATTCCACCGGCATTCGCGTCAGCGAAGTCGTGGGCATCAACCGGGGCGACCTCGACGACACCGGCGAAGCGATTCTCATCCGCGGCAAGGGCCGTCGGGAGCGCATGGTCCCGCTGGGTTCGCACGCACTCGCCGCCCTCCGCAACTACGTGAACCGGCATGATTCGGAACTCGCGGAGGCCGGCATGAAGGCGGACCCGGATTCACCGCTCTTCGTGAACAAGCATGGTGGTCGCCTCAGCAGCCGCTCGGTGCGAAGAAAGGTGACGAAGTACCTGGAGCAGGTCGGCCTCGATCCCGAGATCAGCCCGCACACCATTCGCCACAGTTTCGCGACGCACCTGCTCGACAACGGCGCCGATCTCCGATCGGTCCAGGAACTGCTGGGTCACCAGTCGCTTTCGAGCACGCAGGTCTACACGCATCTCTCGAGTCGTCGGGTCCGGGACTCCTACGACAAGGCCCACCCCCGGGCCGAAGCTGGCTGAACCAGCCGATCGTTCGACGAAATCGACCGACGACGCCCCGCGAACATGCGGGGCGTCGTCGTTTCTCGTGGATCCGAATGGCCGGTGCAGTGTCGCGATCCGAGGAAGCCACGTCCGCGCGCCGCCGTCACGCGATGAGCACGCCGGCGAAGAGCTGCTCCTGTCGCCACTGCATGCTTTCGGTTCCGCGTTGCCGGATCGCTCGTGGCAGGGCGAGGTGAATGGACGCCGGATCGATCAGCTCGATCTCGTCCGATGTCTCGTGGACGCCGAGTCGGAACGCGGCGCCGGCCCAGTCCACGCGGATCGTGCCGCATTCGATGCCTTCGTGGCTTCGAAGTCTCCCGCCGTGACTTCGCGGGTATCGACTCGCCGCGGCCAGTTCAAGATCGACCACCTCGCCTCGCAGATCGGCCGGAACGCGAATCGGCTGGTGGATCACGCCGAAGTCGCCGCCGCCGCACGTGAACGCGATGTGAATGTCCTCGCCGCCATGCCGTACGGCGAAGCAAGGCCCCTTCGGTCGGAGATGCACGACCACGTGGGCGGGATTCTCGAACCGGTTCTGGTAGTAGACGCGGAGCTCGGCGGCGCCGCTGGAGTCCAGTCTCACCAGGGGCATGAAGCACACGCCATCGGTCTCGTAGTAGATCGACCCGACCGCATCGGCAAGCTGGTCGTGCAACCGGTCGGTCAGCCAGAGCGCTTTCACCAGGAACCCCCCGAGCCCGATCACGAGCACGAGGCTGACGACCCGTTGAATCCAGATGTCGCTGGTCGCGGCGGGGATCGGGCCCGAGGCGAGCCAGGCCCAGATCGACCAGATGGTGATCGCAGCGAAGGCGAGTACCAGAACGAAGTTTCGTTTCTCGTGCATGACGATCTCCGGTGCGGTGGCGTCGGTGCCTCGCGGTCGCCTTCACGCCGGTGAGGGAGTGAAGGTGTTGCACGGCCGATCGTCGCGGGACGCGGGCGAAGTTCGTCACGAAGGTGAACTCGTCGTCTGGATCCGAAACGAAGGCCACGTCGGATCCTGGTCGTACCGTGGCGCGGCCGTGCAACGGCCGTGACCTCGAAACGTCGTCGTCTCCTTGTATGGAAGCGTGAATCGAGAAGGCCGCGACACCGCGGCGCGATGAAGGAAGAGCCCGTGAGGTGCTGCACGTACTTCAGATGCAGCAGGAACAGCAGCAGGTTGATCGGGTGCTCGACGCACGTACGAGACCCGGAAAGTGCGGTCCTGTCGGCGAATGGAGCCGGCGAGCGGGAAGGCTCGGTCGCGGGCGATCGACATTCGTCGGCGCTACTCCGGACGCTTCGAGGATACCGTACGTCGATGACGTCCATGCCTTCGGGAATCGTTTTCACGAAGTATTGGGTGGTGACGTCGGCGAGTCGCGAAGAAACGAGGCTGGGGACGAGGCCGCGATGAAGAAAAAGGGCAGCGCCGATCCGCCATGGAAGCTCGTGCTTGGCGATTGCACCACCGAGATGGCGTCGATCGAGTCGGGAAGCATCGACCTCGTCTATGCGGATCCGCCCTTTGCGACGAATCAGGTGCAACGTGGCCGATCGGCCGTGCAGGCCTACGACGACCGTTGGTCGGGAATCCCCGAGTATCTCGACTTCATGACGACCCGGATCGAGGACATGCATCGGGTGCTCGCCGAGGACGGAGCGATCCTCTTGCACTGCGACTGGCGGGCCTCGCACCATCTCCGACTGGTTCTGGACCGCGTCTTCGGCCCGGAGCGATTCGTGAACCACCTGATCTGGAAGTACGGACTCGGGGGTTCGAGTCCGACGCGATTCGCCCGAAAGCACGACGACATCCTCTACTACGCTCGCGGGGACGACCGCTGGTTCGACCCGCCGATGGTCCTCGCAACGAGCCGGAAGATGGCGGGCGAAATGAAGAAGGCGACCGATGTGCTCGATGTTCCCGCGATCAACAACATGGCCGCGGAACGGACGGGCTGGCCGACCCAGAAGCCGCTCGCGTTGCTCCGACTGCTGGTCAATGCCTGCGTGCGTCCGGGGGGCGTCGTCCTCGATCCCTTCTGCGGCAGCGGAACGACGCTCGTCGCGGCGGTGGCGTCCGGCCGTCGGGCGATCGGGATCGATCGCGATCCCACCGCGATCGAGATCGCGCGCGAACGACTCGAGGCGACGATGCCCGACTGAGGGTCGAGAGGAAGGCGGGGGCGGGCGGGTTCGGCGAATCAGTCGGCGACCGCGCCGGGAACGATCGCGGCCAGGGTGTCGGACCGGTGCGGATCGATCGAGTCCGCGGTGATCGTGAGATGCCCCACCTTTCGAGCGACGCGAGCCGCCTTGCGATAACCGTGGAACACGGCGTCACCGTTTCGATGCGAGCCTTCGGTCGCGACGCCTGCCGGATCGACCACGGCGACGCCGGCATCGGCCAGCGCCGAGGGGGAGGGGGAATCCCCGATCGCGTTCAGCATGATTCCGTGGCCATGTCGTGCATCGGTCGGGCCGAGGGGGTGCCCGGTCACCGCTCGGACATGGTTCTCGAACTGGTCGGTCTCCGAGAATTCGATCGTCAGGTGTCCGCTGTTGTGCACCCGGGGGGCGATCTCGTTGGCGAGGACCTCGTCGCCGATCACGAAGAACTCCACGGTGAGGACGCCGACATGGTCGAGGGCCTCCGCGATGCGGACCGCATGTTCCACCATCGCCGAGCCGGCCCGCGGAGAGACGCCCGGTGCGGGGCACTCGCTTCGTCGGAGGATGCCGGCGGCGTGCTGGTTTCGAATCGGTGGCCAGGCCTTGGTGGTGCCGTCGACGCCCCGCACCACGAGCACGCTCGCTTCGAGGTCGAAATCGATCATCGCTTCGAGAATCGCCGGTCGACCGCCGATGGCGTCGATCGCGTCGGACGCCGCGTCCGCGTCACGCAGAACGACCTGGCCCTTTCCGTCGTATCCACCATGTCGCGTCTTCAGGATCGCGGGAGTTCCGATCTCGGTGATGGCCGCCGCGAGCGACGCGACGTCATCGACTGCGTGGAACGGTGGGACTGGAACGCCGTGCTCGGCGAGGAATCGTTTCTCGACCAGTCGGTCCTGGGAGGTCTCGAGCGAATTCCATCCCGGCCGGACCGGAATGGTCGCCGCGAGCGATGCGGCCGCGGTCGCCGGAACGTTCTCGAATTCATAGGTGATCACGTCACATCGTCGAGCGAGTTCGGCGAGGGCGTCCGGATCGTCGTAGGCGGCGCGAATACGTTCGCCCACCAGGTCGGCCGTGCACGATTCCGCGGGATCGAGGAACACGCACTCGATCCCCAGTCGCCGAGCCGCGATTCCGAGCATCCAGCCGAGCTGGCCGCCGCCGAGAATCCCGAGGGTCACGAGTTTCTCGCTCCCCCGGTCGGGTCGTCGCCGGGAATCGGGTTCTCGAGCACGCGCTGCGTCTGTTTCCTCCGCCACTCGACGAGCCGGTTCCGCACCGTCTCGTCCTCGATCGCGATCACCGACGCCGCCAGCAGCCCGGCGTTCGTCGCGCCCGCCTGGCCGATCGCGAGGGTTCCGACCGGGATGCCGGCGGGCATCTGCACGATCGAGAGCAGCGAGTCCATGCCCGAGAGGGCCTTCGACCGCACCGGCACGCCGAACACGGGGAGATGCGTCTTCGAGGCGACCATCCCCGGCAGGTGGGCGGCTCCACCGGCGCCGGCCACGATCACCCGAAGGCCCCGGTCGGCCGCGGACCCTGCGTAGTCGAAGAGGAGGTCCGGGGTCCGGTGGGCGCTGACGACCCGGCATTCGTGTGGCACGCCGAGCGACTCGAGGGTCTCGGCGGTGTGGGACATGGTCTCCCAGTCGGACTGGGATCCCATGATCACGCCGACCAGCGGCGTCGCGACGGTTGCGGCGGTGCTCATCGCCGAATTCTACCGTCCCGCGGGGCGGAGATCGGATCCCGCTCCGAGACGACGGGGGCGGCGTTTTCGAGGGTCGGGCGGAGCGTGACCACGGTCGGTGCGAGTAGCATCCGGAACCCATGCCAAGCATCACCATCAACAAGATCGCCGTCGACCTGATCGAGCAGGAACGATCCTCCTTCCAGCGTTTCGCCGAAATGTCGTT
>JAACEA010000202.1 GCA_009936695.1 Planctomycetia bacterium | reverse complement strand
CGGGCATCGGTGAGTCGGATGCGGCGTCCTTGATCGAGTCGCTGATGGATCGCGACAACGACCTTCCGGTCGCGACCACCGTTTCGCAGGGCATCCTGTCCGCGCGGATCCGGGGCCGGGACGAGGGCGACCGTCCGCGGCTCGAGACGATGGCGTCGACCATCGAAGCGGCCTGGCGGCCCTTCGTGTTCGGACGGGGCGACGCCACGCTCGCCGAGCGCGTCGGCAGCGATCTCGCCGGGGCCGGTCTGACGCTCGCGAGCGCGGAGAGCTGCACCGGTGGCATGATCGGAGGGGCGATCACCGATGTCGCGGGGTCGAGTCGCTGGTATCGAGGGGGTTGGGTCACGTACGAGAATCGTCGCAAGATCGAGGACCTCGGGGTCGATCCACGCGTCATCGCGCAGGACGGCGCCGTGTCGAAGTCGGTCGTCACCGCGATGGCGACCGGGGCGGCGAAGCGATCCGGGGCCGATCTCGGGGTCGCGACCTCCGGTGTCGCCGGACCGGATGGAGGGTCGGCGGAGAAACCGGTCGGTACGGTCTGGATCGCGGTCTCCGACGCCGATGGCGTCGACGTCCGATGTTTCCGTCTTCCCGGGGATCGAAGCGTGGTTCGATCCCGCGCGGTGGCCACCGCGCTCCAGATGATTCGATTCCGCACCAGCGGCGTGGACGCGTCGCTCCTCTGGGAGCGGACGGAGACGTCATGAACGAGGATCGCGTGCTCCAGTCGACGCCGGTCTGGCGGACCTTCGCGGTGGGGGTCGGTTCGAATCTCGGTGATCGGCGTGGTCAGATCGATCGGGCGTTCGAACTCCTCGCGGGCACGCCCGGCGTTCGCGAGCTTCGGCGTGGCCCGCTGCTCGAATCGGAGCCGGTGCTGCCGGTCGGCGAGACGACGCCGCATCCGGACTACTTGAACACGGTGTTCGGTGGTGAGACATGCCTCGGCCCGCGTCCAGTGCTGGCGAGGCTGCTCGCGATCGAGTCCGGTTTCGGTCGACGTCGGGGACCTGGATGCCGGCCAAGGACCCTCGATCTCGATCTCCTTTTCGTGGGTGATCTGCGGGTCTCCGAGTCGGGGCTCGAGCTTCCTCACCCTCGGATGTGGTCCAGAGACTTCGTGGTGACGCCGCTCCGAGCGCTGTTTCCCGAGCTTGGACCCTCCGAGACGCAGGTTTCAGGCGACGGCGGCGGGGTTTCGACGGTCTGAGGCGGTATTCCGGGAACCCGGTGGGGTGTCGGCCGGTAGGATCCTGCTCCTCGTCGGCGGCGTGTGCCCCGATGTCGAACGGCCGATCCGCTCGGCCCGGGCCTTCGTACCCACCCCTCGGCGCGTTTCGCGTCACTTCACCGGAGTTGGTTCCCATGAGACAGTTGACCGCCGCGCTCGCCGCCGGTGCCGTGTTCGCCACCGTCCTTCCCGCCTTCGCGCAGGAGCCTCCGACGCCGCCCAAGGCTTCGTCGCCCGCCACCGGATTCTCGAAGGCGGATCCCGCCTCCTTCACCGAAGCGGACCGTGCGCCCGAAGCGATCGCGAACGGCGTCAAGCAGTTCGCCCGGACGGGGGAGGCCTATCGCAAGGCACCCGCGCTCGTCGAGAACATCGTGATCGACGTGATGGCGCCGATGGGCAACCAGAAGACCCTGATCGATTCCAAGTGGGGTGCCGACGGCGCGTTCGACATCATGGTGGACGGTCAGATGCGCATGCTGTCGACCAAGGACACGTTCTTCATGCTGATGCCGTCGGACGAATCGCGATACATGTCGCAGGAGATCCTCGACGGGAACGTCGAGTCCGCGGTTCTGGCGGCCACTGGCGGCGGGGGCGTTCCGGATCCGGCGTATCTCTTCCGGGTGGGTGATCCCGCCAAGTTGAAGCCGGAGCAGATTCCGGGCATGTTCGGGCTCGGCGCGATCGCCGATCCGAAACTCACGGGATTCCGCAAGGTCGACGCCGGTTTCCAGGCGATGCTCGAGGGCGAGGGTGGCCAGGCCATCGTCTCCATGAACGCGAAGACGGGACTCGTCGATCGAATCGACCTGAAGGTGATGCCTCCCGGCATGCCCGCAGGCGCCGGCATCGACGTCGCCTTCACCATCAAGAACAAGATCGAGAAGATGCTCGCCACGCCGATCGCGTTCGACACGGCCGGCAAGACCCGTGTCGACAGCCCCGACCAGCTCGGCCCGCAGCCCCTGACCGTCGGTGCCGAAGCCCCCGATTTCGAACTGAAGTCGTTCGACGGCGAGACCGTCAAGCTCTCGAGTCTTCGCGGGCAGGTCGTGGTGCTCGACTTCTGGGCGACCTGGTGCGGCCCCTGCAAGCGTGGCCTCCCGGTGCTGAACGAGGTCGTCAAGTGGGCCGCGGCGGAAGGCCTTCCGGTGAAGTTCTTCGGCGTCAACTCCTGGGAGCAGGGCGAAGCCGCCGCGAAGCTCGCCGGGGCGAAGGCGTACTGGGACGGTCAGAAGTTCGCGTTCCAGAGCCTCTTCGACAGTGACGATTCGGTGATCGGCAAGTACGGCGTGACCGGGATCCCCACCAGTTTCATCATCGGTCGGGACGGCAAGGTCGAGGTCGTGCATCAGGGCTTCGATCCCGCGATGGTCGACACCATGAAGTCCGAACTGAAGACCGCCGCCGGTGAAAAGGGCTGATCCAGCCCCTTGAACCGATGCTCGTCGACACCGCCCGATCGCGAAGAGATTCGTCATCGGGCGGTGTTCTTCGTACGTACCATGTGAAGGGGGTCCGGGAGGCCGACGGTGTCGTCGAGCATCATCCAGGCACCTCGACGGCGAGGAGTTTCACGGCATGAACGACCAACAACGATTCGATCCCCATGCGACGGTCTCGGGAGGGCGTGTTCTCGCGCGAGTGCAGTTGATGATCGTCGTCGCGATGCTCATGGTGTTCGCCCGACCCGCCGTCGGGCAGATGCTCGATGCGGACCCCGACGCGTCGAAGGCGCTGCGGGCGGTCATCGATGCCGTGCGGGCGAAGCCGATTCGGATTCGTGAGCAGGTCGTCATCTCCACCGTGGAGGGCGAGCGTCGCGCCGACGCGGCCCCGCGCACCGCGGTCTGGACCATCGTTCCCGATCGAGGGGCGATCGCGGCGTTCGATGGATTCCGCAT
>JAACEA010000201.1 GCA_009936695.1 Planctomycetia bacterium | reverse complement strand
GAAGCGGACCGCGTCGTTCTCCACGGCGTGCTCGCGGACCCGGACCCGACACTTCGGATCGTGCCAGAAGTCGTGACCGTCGACGTCACCGTGCGCAAACCAGAGCCCCCGGTGATGCGGATGGTCGGTCGCCTCCCCCGCGTTCCGTGCGAAGGGGAACCCGCGGATCGCCAGGCGTTCCCCCGGCGCGTTCAACGGAAACACCGTCGGCGTCCGCTCCGCCGACCCGAGCCGGAGCGTCGCGATCAGTTCGTCGCCCGACCGGACGTCGAGCATGTTGGGTGCCCGCCGCCTCGGCGCGATCCGAATCGGGCCGGCGGGCTCATCGACCTCGTAGCGACGATCCGCCGTCATCGCCGTCGCCATCGCCTGCTGATTCCCGAGCGCGCTGACCAGATGCCGTGGTGGCGGCGTGTGCGCCTCCAGCAGCACCATCCCGGGATACTCGTCGTCCACGAGTCTCCGGATCAGGTCGGCGGACGGATATCGCTCGTCGCCCAGTTCCCGAACATGCACGGTGCCGCCGAAATGCGGCCGCAGCATCTCGTAGTGACGCACGAACCCGCGACCACGAAGATCACGCGGGTTCGAATTCCAGCACACCCGGACCGCGGGATGATCCGCGATCTCGATGATTCGACGGATGACCGCGGGATCGGCGCACTGACCGTGGACCTCGAGTCGCAGTTCCTGTCCGAGGTTCGACGCGGCCGGGCCCAGCTCGGCGAGGCTTCGACCGATCTGCTCGATCGTGCGGTCGGGATCCACCCCGCGATGGAACGAATCCGGCTTGACCTTGACGCCGCCACCGCCGATGGCCGCGGAGAGTTCGAGGAACTCCAGGGTCGATCGCTTGGCGGCCGCGAGCCGGCCTGGATCGGGCGAATCGAACCGTTCGTCGCTCCCGAGTCCGACGATCTCGACCGGTGACGCTTCGAAGCGGTCGCGAACCGCGCGACGCGCCGCCTCGTCGAGCCCCCGCTCCACCGCGTGTCCGTGCGTGGTTCGCAGTTCCACGCCGTCGAGACCGGCGCGCTCGCAGGCCTCGATCAGCGCAGGCAGCGGGAGATCACGCCCCCAGAGATAGGTGACCATGCCGAACCGAAGCTTCGACTTCGCTCGTTCGGCGACGGAAAGACGCGATCGCGTCGCGGAGGCGAAGACCGCGGGGCCCGCGACCAGCGATGCGGCCGTACCCGCCAGAAAGCGGCGCCGCGAAGGATCGGTCGTTTCAGTCATGGAATCGACTCCCGGCCGTCGTTCAGAACGCGTAGGGCTCGCGGGCGTTCCGCACGAGCATCGCGGTCGCTTCGGAATCGCCCACCACCGAGTCGCCCGACGGCGTGACGCGAAGCGTTCGCCCGAGGTTGACCGGGGTCGCCGTGAGATCGACCTCGTTCGCGTCGAGGTGCGCCTTCATGCGATGCCAGCCGTCGAGCGCGGCCGCGTCACCGCTCCACGCGGAATCGACGGCCGACGGCGCGGCCTCCTCACCCAGCACGTGGGAGAGGATTCCCAGATGGCAGAACGCGGAGGAGAGATGCCCGTCCTCGATCGGGGCGTTCAGGATCGTGGGATCGTCCGCCCGCACCGCCTCGATGAAGTTGGCGAAGTGGTCCCCGCCTCCCTTCCATTCCTGCTGCTTCACCCCGTCGCGATCGATGAAGTCCGCCCAGTTGTAGGAGTTCGAGACGCGGACGATGCCGTTCTCGCCATGGATCACGTTGCCGATCGACTGCCCTTCGTACCGATCCATCTGCCACTTGCCTGACTGCGACGCCTTGTCCTTCGGCAGTCCGCGGACCTCGAACACCAACGGCGTCCCGTCGCAGTCGAACACCGCGACCTGGGTGTTCGGCGAGTCGCCCGCGTCGACGTAGCCGAGCCGGCCGCCGACGGAGTCGACGCGGGTCGGCATGCGATCGGCCTCAAGCGCCCAGCGGGCGATGTCCATCTGGTGGATTCCCTGATTTCCGAGATCACCGTTGCCGGTGTGAAGATCCCAGTGCCAGTCGTAGTGCAGGCGAGGTCGTTGCAGCGACCGGTAGGCGACGGGACCGAGCCAGCGGTCGTAGTCGACGGACGCGGGGGCGAATCGGGGCCGGGTGTCGGCACCGATGGATCGCCTCGGCTTGTAGCAGAGCCCGCGCGAGCAGTGGACCGCCCCGAGCCCGCCGTCGTGGACGAACTTCATGGCGTCGCGGACGCTCCGAGCCGAACGCCCCTGGGTTCCACTCGCGCAGATCAACCCGGTGCGATTCGCGGCGTCGACGATGCGCTGTCCCTCCTCGACGACGTGCGACACCGGCTTCTCGCAGTAGACGTGCTTGCCCGCGTCGAGCGCCCAGCATGCCAGCATCGAATGCGTGTGATTGGGCGTGGCGATCGCGATGACGTCGATGTCCTCCCGGTCGAGCAGGGTCCGCGGATCGCCGGTCACGTCGACCTCGAAGCCCGCCCACTTCTCGCCACCCCTGGCGCATTCCGCGGCCCGGCGGGCCAGCACCTCGGAGTCGACGTCGCAGAGCGCCACCACGCGAACGCCCGGGAGCCGGGCGAACCCCATGGTGTGATTCCAGCCTCGTCCCCGCAGCCCGATCACCGCGACCCGGATCTCGTCGGAGCCTCCGGGCGGATCAGCCGGTCCGACGACCTCGTCCTGCGCAGCGGACGAGGAGGAAGTGCGAACGAACGCGCCCGCGGCGCCCACCGCGGAGACCGCGATGAAGTCGCGACGACTGGGGACAGATGGGTTCTTCATGCTTCGACGGTATCGGATACCGGCGTCTTCGCAAGCATCTTGTCCGACGAGCGACGGAACAGGACGGTCCGGGTGATCAGATCGACGTTTCGGGCGTTCCCTCGCCCGGCGGCGGATCGTCGCCTCGGACCCCGAAGATCCGCTCGCGTGCGAACTCGACCACGATGTAGATCACCGGCACGATGAGCAGGCTGAGGAACGTCGACGCGATCATGC
This sequence comes from Planctomycetia bacterium, assembly GCA_009936695.1. Classification (GTDB taxonomy): domain Bacteria; phylum Planctomycetota; class Phycisphaerae; order Phycisphaerales; family SM1A02; genus UBA12014. The sequence goes on along the minus strand of JAACEA010000201.1, from coordinate 7,381 downwards.
CGCCCAGCACCGTGGTGCCGATCGAATGCCGGGCGTTGGCACCCGGGCCGGTGGCGAAGACGAGCGGAAGCACGCCGAGGATGAACGCGAACGCGGTCATCAGGATCGGACGCAGCCGCAGGCGGACCGCTTCCATCGCGGCTTCGATGATCCCCGTGCCCTCCTCACGCAGCGACTTCGCGAACTCCACGATCAGAATCGCGTTCTTCGCCGCGAGCCCGACCAGCATGAGCAGCCCGATCTGGCCGTAGACGTCGAGCGGAAGCACCCGGATGTCGAGCGCGATCAAGGCCCCGAGCACCGCGAGCGGAACGGAGAGCAGGATCACGAAGGGCATCGCCCAGCTCTCGTAGAGGGCCGCGAGCACCAGGAAGATCGTGATGAGAGAGAGCCCGAAGATGATCGGCGCGATGTTGCCGACCTTCATCTGCTGGTAGACGGTGCCCGTCCATTCGTATCCCCAGCCTTCCGGGGCGAGTTCGGCCTTCGCGACCTCCATCATCGCCTTCACCGCCTCGCCGCCGGACTTGCCCTTGGCGGGACCACCGATGACCTGCGCGGATTCGTAGAGGTTGTAGTGGGCGATGTTCATCGGCCCCGCGTCCTGCTTCAGGGTCACGAACTGCGACAGCGGGACCTGATCGCCCTGCTTGTTCTGCACCCGAAGGGCGAGGACGTCCTCGAAGGTCATTCGATCGGCGCCCTCGGCCTGGAGATTGACCTGGTAGACCTGGTTGTACTTGTTCCAGTTGTTGACGTAGTACCCACCGAGATGGACCTGCAGCGTCTGGAAGACGTCGGCCATCGAAAGACCGAGCCGGGTCGCCTCGACCCGGTCGATCTCCAGATCGACCTCCGGGACGTCGGTCTTGAAGTCGCAGAGGAGATTCCCGATCTCGGGCCTCGCTTCCGCCTTCTCGATGAATTCCAGCGTCGCGGCCAGCAGCGCGTCGGAGCCGCGGTTGAGCTGGTCGAGGATCTCGAACTGGAATCCGCCGGTCGAGCCCAGCCCGGGGATCGGCGGCGGATTGATCGGAATGCACGTCGCGCCGTCGACCGCGAACAGCTCCCGCTTCGCCACGTCGATCACGCCGGGCACCTGCTCGTCCGCGACGGTGCGTTCGGGGAAGGGATCGAGGATCGCGAAGACCACGCCGGTGGCGGAGTCGGCGTAGGCGTCGAGGAAGTTGTAGCCCGCGACGGTGTTGACGTACTGGACACCGGGCGTGTCGAGCAGGATCGACGCCGCCTCCTCGCATGCCGCCTCGGTCCGTTCGAGCGACGAGCCGCTGGGGAGGGCGACGAAGACGAAGAACCAGCCCTGGTCCTCCTGCGGCACGAAGCCCGTCGGCGTCTCCTTGAATCGATTGAAGGTCAGAAGGATGAGCGCCGCGAAGGCGATCAGGACCGCCCACCAGAGGCGCCGCCCGAGGACGCCGACGAAACGACTGAAGCCGCTGGAGACCTTGTCGAAGCCGTCGTTGAACATCCGGAACGGCTTGATGCGGTCCTCCCGCGCCGTGTGCCGGAGCAGGACACCGGAGAGCGCCGGACTGAGGCTCAGCGAATTGAAGGCCGAGATCGCCACGGAGAAGGCGATGGTGAGGGCGAACTGGTTGTAGAGCTGACCGGCGATCCCGGGCATGAACGCCGTGGGGACGAACACCGCCATCAACACCGCCGTCGTCGCGACGATCGGCGGGGTGACCTCCCGCATCGCGGCGACCGCGGCGTCCCGCCGCCCGAGCCCGGACTCCAGCTGTCGTTCCACGTTCTCCACGACCACGATCGCATCGTCCACCACCAGACCGACCGCGAGCACCAGGCCGAGCAGGGTGAGGGTGTTGATCGAGAATCCGAACGCCGCGAGGATCGCGAAGGTCGCGACCAGCGACACCGGGATGGCGATGATCGGGATGATGGTGGTCCGCCAGCTCTGGAGGAACACGAAGACCACGATCACCACGAGGCCGATCGCCTCGAGCAGGGTGACCACCAGCTCCTTCATGCTGTCCTTGACGAAGTCGGTGCTGTCGTAGGTGATCTTCGCCTCGACCCCGTCGGGGAACCGCCCCTTCGCGGCGAGTTCGTCGATCAACGCCTGGATCTGGTTGCTGAGCTGGATCGCGTTCGCGCCCGATCGCTGGAAGATGCCGAGCAGCGCGGTCGGCTGGTTCTGATACCGGGTGGAGGAGGCGTAGGACTCCGCACCGAGTTCGACCCGACCGATGTCCTTGATCTGCACGACCCCGCCGTCACGGACCGCGACCACGATGTCGTTGAAGTCCTCGGCCTCGCGAAGCTGGCCGAGCGTGGTCAGCTGGTAGGTGTAGGCGGTGGCGTCGGGAAGCGGCGGCGCGCCGACCTGACCCGCCGCGACGTCGACGTTCTGGGCCTGGACCGCGCTGACCACCTCGTTCGGCGTGATGCCGACCGAGGCCATCTTGTCCGGGTCGAGCCAGATTCGGATCGAGTACTCGAGAAAACCGAAGTTCGTGACCTGCCCCGCGCCAGGCAGGCGGTTCAGTGCGTCGACCAGGTTGATCTGGGCCCAGTTCCCGAGGAAGGCGCTGTCGTAGTTGCCGGTCGGATCGTAGAGGGTGAGCAGACAGGTGATGTCCGTCTCGGCCTTGTTGATCGCGACCCCGGATCGCTGCGTCACCTCCGGAAGCTGCCCGATCGCGGTCTGCACCTTGTTCTGGATGTCCACCGCCCCGATGTCGACGTCGTAACCGACTTCGAAGGTGACGGTGATCGCGCTCGCACCGTTCGAGGTCGAGTTGCTGGACATGTAGATCATGCCCTCGACCCCGTTGATCTGCTGTTCGAGCGGCGTGGTGATCACCCGGGCGACCACATCCGCGCTCGATCCGGGGTATCCCGCCGTGATCTGGACCGTCGGCGGCACGATCGGCGGGAACAGCGCGACCGGCAGCGTGTAGATGGAGACCATCCCCACCACCACCATGAGGATCGCGATCGCACTCGCGAAGATCGGCCTGGCGATGAAGAACCGGGTCACGCGACGCTCCTGGAATTGACGACTCGATGCGCGATCACTTGGACGCTCCGCCGTGTCCGCTCGCGGCCTCGGGGTGGACGGCCTGCTTGGCGACGTGGCTCTGGCCGGGGTGCTTCCCACCCTTCGACGGGTCGGCGGCCTCCTTCTGCTTCGCGGCGACCTCCTTGCGCCACGCGTCCAGCGACAGGGTCTTGGCACGGACGGCCACGTCCGACTTGAGCATGTAGGGGTTGCCCTCGACGACCACCGGGACACCCGCCTCCAGACCGGTCACGACGCGAAGCTCCTTCCACTGCGGCCCCAGCGTCACGTTCGCCCGGACGAGCTTGTCATCCTTCACCGTCCAGACGAAGGCCTGCTGCGGCTCGCTCTGGATCGCCTCGACCGGGACGACCACCCGGCCGGGCAGCACGCCGAGATCGACTTCGACGTCGGCGAACAATCCCGGCACGAGCCGGAGATCGGTGTTGGGGAAGCTCGCACGGGCGATGAAGGTCGAACTGTCGGTGGCGGCCTCGTTGTCCACGAGATCGAGGGAACCTTCATAGGTGTAGGCGGAGGTCAGGCTGCGAACCGTCACCTTGACGCCGACGTCCTTCGCCGGCCAGGTCATGACGTAGTCCGGCAGTTCCGTCCCCGCGGGCTGGAAGACCACCCGCATCGGATCGAGATCGACCACCACCGCGAGATCCTCGTTGATGCCGGGTCCGACCAGATTGCCCACGTCGACGAGACGTCGACCGATCCGCCCGTCGAAGGGCGCCACGACCTCGGTGTAGCCGAGGTTGATCTCCGCCTCGATCAGATTCGCACGGGCCACCTGCACCTGGGCCGCGGCCGATTCGAGATTCGTGCGGTACTGATCGAACGCCTGGGCCGAGATCGCGCCGGACGCGACCAGTGGCTCGTTCCTGACGAACTCGATCCGGGCGAAGTCGAACGCCGCTTCCGCGGACGCGAGCTGGCCCTGGGCTTCGAGGACCTGCGCCTCGTACGGCGGTTGTTCGATCACGAACATCGTGTCGCCGGCGGACACCGACGTGCCCTCCTCGAAACGACGCTCCTCGAGGAACCCGGTGATCCGGGCCTCGAGCGTCGCCTGCCGGACCGCTTCGGTGTTCCCGGGGTATCGCCTGAGGTCCGGAACGTCCATCTTCTCCGACGCCACGGCGGTGACCGGGAGATCCGGCTTCTTCGCCGGCGCCTTCGCGGCCGCACGGTCACATCCGGACAGCGCGGTGGCGACACCGAGCGCGATCACGGCGAAGAGCGTGCATCCGGATCGTCGATTCGAGCTTTCGTTCATCCCGCATCCTCCACGATCACGGCCGTCGCTCGCGCGTCGATCGTGTTCTCCTCGATGTTCCAAGATCCGCCGAGCGCCTTGTAGATTCCGACCGCGTTCGCCGCCACCTGACCGTCGATCACCGCGAGTTCCTGGACGGCGCCGAGCAGTTCGCGTTCGAGATCCAGCAGTGACTCGAGATCGTCGACCCCCTGCTCGAGGCGCGACGTCGCGAGCGTGGCGGCCCGGTCGTAGGTCTCGACCACCTGCCGGAGCCTCGCCTGCTCGCGAAGACTCGAGCCGTACGCGACCAGGGCCGTCTCGACGTCCGCGATCGCGCCGAAGACCGTCGCCTCGTAGGACATGAGCGCCTGATAGGCCTGTTCGTTCCGAACGTCGATCACCGAACGGAGCCGGCCCGCGGTGAAGATCGGCCAGGACACCTCGATCGCGAGCAGGCCGCCAAGATTCGACGGCGTCACGAGCCGGTCGAACTGCGTGCTGCTGTAGCCGCCCTGCCCGGTCAGTCGAAGCGAGGGGTACAGCGCGGCTTCCGCGACGCCGATGTTCGCGGCGGCCGCGCCGACCTGCCGTTCCGCGGCCCGGATGTCGGGGCGGCGGCGAATGACGTCGGCGGGAATGCCCACCGCGATCTCCTTCGGCGGATCGGGGACCCCGAGGTCCTCGACGGACGCCGCGAAGCGTTCGCGAAGCGGCCCGGCCGGCTCCGCGATCAGCACCGACAGCCGGTTGATCGCGGCCGCGAGCTCGTACTCCAGCGAGGGCACCTTCGCCTCCGCCGCCTGCAGCTGTGCCTGGGCCTGCAGGAGGGAGAACTCGGTCACCACGCCCTGCCGGTACTGCGTTCGCGCAAGGGTCACGGTCTCGGCCTGGGCCGCGACGATCCGTCGCAACGCCGTGATCTGCCCCTGAAGCGATCGCGCCTCGATGTAACTCCGAGCGACCTCCGCTCGGATGGTCACGAGGATGTCGCGGGCGTCCTCGATCTGCGCCTGCAGATCGAACTCCGCCGCCTGCATGCCGCGCCGCACCTTGCCCCAGAGATCGATCTCCCAGCCGAAGTCGAGTCCGAGGCTGTAGAAGTTCTGATCCGAGACGGGCAGGCCGGAACTGTTGGCCTGGTTGCCGTCGAGGAATTCGGCCTCGCCTTGCGCATTGAGCTCGGGATAGAGATCCGCGGCGGCGATCCCGTAGAGGGAACGTGCCTCGCGGATGCGACTCGCGGCGGTGCGCAGATCGAAGTTGTTGCGTTCGGCGGTCGCGACGAGATCGACCAGCATCGGATCGTCGAAACCACGCCACCACGCCCCCGGATCGACCTCGCCACGCGTCAGTCCCTCGACGAGATCCTCATGCCAGGCGTCGGCAGCGACGATGGACGGAGGTGTCGGGTCCGGGCCCACCATGCATCCGGGCAGGACACCAAGCAGAAGCACCCACGCGAAACGCGAGCGCTGCGACGGCATCGCTGCCGGCCGGCCAACTCGCCGCGTGCTGCATCGGTCACCTTCTCTTGGGATCACGGGCATGTGACGCAAGGTACTCGCCTCACGACTCAGGCGGGGGCCGGCGTCGAAAAATCGTTCGGTCCTGCATCGCTTTGGGGGAAAGAGAGACGGTGGATTCCCGATCCAGCGTTACCATCCGATTGTTCGTGAATCCTCCTCGGGAGCAACTCGTGAAGATGCGACGCAAGACGGGTGGCGGTTCGATCGCCTCGAAATCCACGAAGACGTTCGGGGCCGCTTCGATTCTTGCGCTCCTCGCCGCGGCCGGGGGATGCGAGGATCCCGACGGCGCATCAAGGGTCGCGTCGATCGAATGGCGTTCACTCGCCGCGGAGAATCTGGCCGCGGATGCCTCCTGCACCGCCTGTCACGAGGCGGGGGCCGAGGTCCGACGACGCCTCGGCGTCTCACCCGCTCCACGGCTCCTCGGTGCCGACGGAATCGGAGGACGGCTCTCGCCCGCCGCCATCCGATCCAGGGTCCGTGGTCACGGCGCCGAATCGGGCCTGCGAATGCCGGACCTGCTTCATGGCCTCGAAGATGCCGAGCGGGCGGTCGCGGTCGATGAACTCGTCCACTTCCTCGTGGAGCAGGGCGGCCCGATTCCGGTCGACGCCACCCGCATGGAGATCTCCACCTCGCGGATCGCCCAGGGCGCTTCGCTCTGGGATTCCGTCGGCTGCACCGCATGCCACGGCGTCGACGCCGCAAGCGGGCTCGGCCTCGGCGATCTCGCCGCCGGTTGGACCTTCGATTCGCTCTCGGACTTCCTCGGCGACCCACTCGCCGTCCACCCCGGCGGTCGGATGCCGTCACTCTCGCTCACCGAAGACGAGAGCAGTTCGATCGCCGCGTTCCTGCTGGCCGGCGGCGACATGACGAAGACGACCGCCTCGAAACCCGGCCTGCAGTTGAACTACTTCGAAGGTGACTTCGACGGCATGGGCCCGATCGACGCGGTCGGCGGTGACGTCGATCCGGTCCGGGTTCCGGTCCCGGGCGTGGGCCCCTACGCGGGTCGCGATCGATTCGGTCTGCACCTCTCCGGTGAAATCGAGATCCCGACCTCGGGCCGCTGGAACTTCTACCTGACCTCCGACGACGGCTCCGGCCTGAAGATCGACGGCCGCGAGGTGGTGGCGAATCCGGGAATCCACGGCGCGATCATGAAACGGGGTTCCGTGGACCTCGACGCCGGGCGACATGCGATCGACATCGGGATGTTCGAAGCCTCCGGCGGCGAGGAGCTCTCGCTGTCGTGGAGCGGACCGGGCGTCCCCCGCCAACCCGTTCCCGCCGAGGCCTTCTTCAGCGACGCCGTGGTGCTCGATGCGGGATGGGCCGCCTTCGAACTCGACACCGAACTGGCCCGACGCGGCGCGGAGCGCTTCGCACGGACCGGCTGCACCGCCTGCCACGTGCCGGACATGCCACGACCGAGCGGCATCGCCGGGGCGGCCCCGCTCGCCTCCCTGGTCGCCGGGCGAGGCTGCCTCTCGCCCGAAGTCCCCTCCACCGCACCGGACTACGACTTCGATGCCGAGG
>JAACEA010000200.1 GCA_009936695.1 Planctomycetia bacterium | reverse complement strand
CATCGAGGATGCGTCGCCACTCCGCTTCGAACGTGGTGCCGGAGGCTCGGGATCGCGCCGACTCGGTGGCCCGGACGATGTCGTATCCCGCCTTCGGCTCCGCGCCGATCAGCTGGGCGACCAGTTCGATCGGACTCCAGCCCTTCTGGTCGATGGGCATCATCGGCTGGATGGTGGGCTGGACGATCGAGATGGTTCCGTCGTAGCCGCGGAGATCGCCCCAGCTCTCGAGGAAGTGCGTCCGAGGCAGGTGCCAGGTGCAGACCGCGGAGGTGGCGTTGGCCCGCAGCGAGAGATGGACGGTCTCCTTCGCTCGACTCATCGCCTTGGCGAAGTCGAGGTCGGCCGGTGCGTCGTAGACGGGGTTGCCACCGACCACCACCAGCGTCTCGACCGATCCGGCGCCGAGCGCCTCGGCCAGCGACCGGATGCTCGCCGTGCGGGACGGTGCGGCATCGGCGGTGTAGGCCACCGTCTTGCCCGCGTTCCCGAGGGCGTCGTTGATCGCCGCGGCCATCGCGTGCACCGCGGGGGGCTGGCCCTCGCCGGCCATCACCACGCACTTGCCGGGATGCGCCTTCAGGTCGCGGATCATCGCCTCGAGGATCTCGGCGTTGCGACCCTCGAGGGCCACGGTGCCTGCGAGCGCCTCGAGTCCGTTCATCGACACGCCCAGACCGCGGGCGATCGAGGCGGCCACCGCGGCGACGTCGCCGTTGCGGACCGCCATCCGGTCGTCGGCGTTCATGCCGGTGATCGAAAGCACGCCCTCGACCGCGTAGACGCGGCTGAGCTGCTGATCCTTCGGATCGTCCGCATCGAGGCGTCGCTTCGAGGCCCAGTCGCGGGCGAGTCGACTCGCGTCGGGATGCGTCGCGAGCGGGTCGGCGTCGAGGCAGACCACGACGTCCGCCGCGTCGAGCATCGGATGGACGCGGTACGGCGATCCGAACGCGAGCTCGGTGCCCGCACGTTCCGCGTCTCCGGTGATCGGCTCCCATTCGTGCCAGGTCGCCTTCGGGAACGCGGACATGAACTCGGCCCGCATGCGAACCATGCTCGGGCTGCCCGAGGATTCCGCGAGGATCGCGAGCCCGGCGCCGCCGGCCTTTCGAAGGTCGACGCCGAATCGCTGATCGGCCCAGGTCGTGAACGCCGACGCGTCGGAGGCCTCGCCGTCGCGATGCACGGAACGGCTTCGGTGCGGATCGTACGCTTCGAGAATCCCGCTCTGGGTGATCGCGTCGCAGGCGCCCACGGAGGTCGGGTGATCCGGGTTCCCCTCGAGCTTGATGGGACGGCCGTCGATGGTCTTGATCAACAGGCCCTTCGCCACGCCGCCGCGCTCGCACGCGGATGCGAAGTGCACCGGATTTCCGGGCACTCGCCCGGCGGGTCGAGCGGAGTAGGGGACGATGACGGATTCGGGGATGCGACGACATGCCGCCGCGCCCAGCCCGGCGAGCGCGAACGAGGCGCCCATCACCTTCATGAACTGACGGCGATCCTCGCCTTCGAGGAGATCCGCGTCCGAGGGGAACTCCCGGTGCATCCACGCCCGGAAGTCTTCGGTGTCCTGAAGGTCGTCGAGACTGCGCCAGTACGCGCGACGAGCCGGCACCACGGGGGCGTCGTCTCGTTCGCAACCGGTCTTCCCGGGACGTTCCTCGCCTTGGTTCAGCGATGACATGTGGAGCAGTTTTCCGAGGGGTTGATGTGGTAGAGGTCCTTCAGCGCGACACGTTCCTCGTAGGAGAGTTCGGTCCGCTGGTCGTAGGCGAGGTTGGTGACTTCGGAAACCGGTCGAAGTCGATCGACCGGATCGCGATGGCAGTCGAGGCACCATCCCATCGACAGGGGTTCGTGACGGACCACGACCTCCATCTGATCGATCCGACCGTGACACTCGACGCAGCCGACGCCGCGGTTCACGTGGGCGGAGTGGTCGAAGTAGGCGTAGTCCGCGATGCGGTTCACCCAGACCCACTCGATGGCCTCACCGGTCTCGTAACTGTTGATGACCTTCTCGAGCTTGCGACTCTCCGGTCGGACGCCGGCATGGCAGTTCATGCAGGTCTGCGTCGGCGGCACCGCGGCATGCGCCGCGGACTCGACCGTGTTGTGGCAGTAGCGACAGTCCATGCCGAGTTCGCCCGCGTGCAGCGCGTGGCTGAACGGCACCGGCTGGGTCGGTTGATACCCGACCTCGAGCGTCTTCGGACTGAATCCGTACGCCACGAACATCACGACGTAGAGAGGAAGGAGCGCGCCGACCACCGCGAGGGTGGGAAGGAGGGCGTTGCTCCAACGGGGAAAGAGAAATCTGCTCATCGCGAGTGGATCCGTGACATCGGCCTGGCCGGGGTGCCGCCCGGGTGACGGGGCGGCGGCGAACTTCGTTCCTTTTTTCACGAAGTTGAACATTCCATTTTATCCCCACTTGGTGAATGGGGTCAATCACCGACCCGCTTCCGACACAGAATCGGAAGACGAATCGACCACCCTGGAACCGGGGCGGGTGTCAGAACATCGGCCGAGAGGCGTTGAAACCGATAATGAAGACATCTTGGTCGCCATCTATTGGGGCCACGTTTCGACGCCGGAACCCCGACCCTGGCCCCGACCCCGACCCCGACCCCGTCAGGATCATCGATCAGCCACGCTCTGGCCGGCCATGGCTCGACCACCAGGATCCGGGAGGCCCTAAAACCCGATTTAGGCGCAAAAACGCCATTTTGCGGCATGTCTGATCACGCTGGCGGAATCGCGGGTGGCTCCGGCAGGTAGGTCGCCTTCAAGGTCGCGATGGCTTCCTCATCGCCGATCACGGTCAACCGGTCATCGGACTCCAGCTGGAGACTTCCCGTGGGCACGAGCGTCCGACTGCCCCGACGGACCAGCGCGATGAGCGATCCCGCCGGAAACGCGACATCGCGGATCTTGAACCCGGCGATCGCCTCCGCCGGCGAACCCGGTTCGAGGACGAGCGAAAGGTATCGATCGTCCCGCAGGAGGACTTCGCGAAGTGCTTGATGGCTGCGGGCCGACGTCCAGGCGTCCTGGAACCCTTCCTGCTCCACGCATCCCGCGAGCTGCGCCAGGATCCGAAGATGCAACGCGGGATCACCGACGGGGCTCACCAGGAAGAAGATCGCCCGAACGTCCCGATGACTCGTCTTCGACGGCATCGATTCCCCGACGTCGATCGAGATCCCCTGCCTGGACCGCACCACGACGAGATACGGGCGGGAGATGTTGGGAAGCCGGAGGTGCGGCAGTGCGACGCCGCGGGTGACCGGGGTCGCACCGACCCGCGTGCCTTCGAGGAACTGGGAGGCGATGCGGTCGGCATCGATGCCGACCAGAGGCGCAAGCCGTTCGGCCGCTTTCGCCGTCATCTCCTCGAAGTCCATCCCCTCCCCCGCCTCCATGATCTCCGACGTCACGACGACCTCGTCGAACGGATCGTCGGCCCGCAGGCCCCGCTCCTTCATGATCCCGCGGAGTTCGGTGTCGAGCCCGTCGAACCGGCGCTGACCGAGTCGCGCGAAGACGTGGTAGATCGCGCCGCCGCGATCGATCCGCTTGCTCGCGTAGGCGAAGAACCAGACCACGCCGACCACCACCATGCCGACCGCGAAGAGCGTCGGCCCCGTGCCCATCTGCGAGATCAGCCAGCAGGGACCGAGGATTCCGGCGAGCGGGATCCAGGGATACAGCGGAGTTCGAAAGCTCGGATCGTACGATTCGATGTTGCTCTCCCGCATCACGATCACCGCGAAGCAGAGCAACGCGAACAGGACGAGCTGGAACGTTCCCGCGAGCTTCGCGATCGACAGCACGTCGACGAAGAGGATGCAGAAGATGATCGCACTGACCGTCAGGACGAGGGAGACGATCGGGATTCCGTTCTTGTTGATGGTGCGGAAGATCGGGGGAATGAGGTGATCCCGGCTCATCGCAAGGGGATATCGCGATGAACTCATGATCCCGGCGTTCGCCACCGACATGAACGCGAAGAGCGCGGCGATCGTCACCAGGACCAGTCCCGTGGTCCCTGCGAAGGATTGCGCCGCGTCGCCGACCGGCGTGAGGCTCTTCTCGAGTTCATCCGCCGGCGTGACGCCGACGATCACGATCAGTCCGACGAGGTAGACCGTCACCGCGGTGCCCAGCCCGAGGAAGATCCCGAGAGGCAGGTTCCGCTGCGGATTCTCGACCTCCTCCGCGACGCTGGCGACCTTGGTCACGCCCACGTAACTGACGAAGACGAGTCCCGCGGTCGCGAAGACGCTCGCCCCACCCTTGTCGAAGAATCCCGAGAACCGAGCGGTGTCGATCGAGAACGTCCCCTGCAGCATGAACCAACTGAGCAGGGTGAGGAGCGAGACCACCATCACGATCTGGAACCGCGTGGTCGCCTTCGCGCCCAGGAAGTTCACGCCGCCGAAGAGCAGGGCGAGCGCCACCGCGATTCCCTCGATCGGCGCATCCTCGAAGAAGAGCGTGATGTAGGCCCCCATGCCGACCAGCGCGAACGACGCCTTCATCAGAAGTGCGAGCCAGCTGCCGAGACCGCCGATCGTTCCCGCCACGGGACCGAGGCTTCGATCGAGGAAGAAGTAGGTTCCTCCGGCCTTCGGCATCGCCGTCGCGAGCTCCACCTTGCAGATCATCGGCGCCACCATCATGGCGGCGGCGATCAGGTAGGCGACGATGACCGCCGGTCCCGCCTGCTGGAAGGCGAGCCCCGGAAGGAGGAAGAACCCGGCGCTCAGCGTGGTGCCGGTCGCGACGGCGAAGACCCCGAAGAGGTTCAGTTCCTTCTTGAGGGTCGGGGTGCTGGATCCGTTTTCGTCGGCGGCCATGGTGTGTGGTCCTGGTGGTCCCGGTCATCCAAGCGGCGAGTGCCGCAACCCTCGAATGGTACTCGGCCTCGGGTCGACGCCACGAGGGCGGGAGACGTATGCTCGGGATGTGTTCGACACCCACTGCCATCTGACCTTCGACTGCTTCGAGAACCGGATCGACGCGGTGCTCGCCGACGCCCGGGCCGCGGGCGTCCGGGGCTGCATCTCCATCTCGACCACGACCGCGGACCTCCCGCGACTCACCGGGCTCGCGGACCTTCATCCCACGGTGTGGTGCTCCTCGGGGATCCATCCGCTCTACAGCGACCGCCCGATCGACTGGGCCGCGATGGAGACCGCGGCGCGGCATCCGAAGTGCGTCGCCTGGGGAGAACTCGGGCTCGATCACCACTATCCGGAACCGGCTCGCGATCTCCAACGCTCCGTGCTGGAGGAACAGCTCGCCCGAATCGAGGCGTGGACCACCGAAGGTCTTTCCAAGCCGGTCGTCGTCCACTGCCGGAAGGCCTTCGAAGAACTCATCCCGATCCTCGATGCCTCCAGCCTCCCGAACGACCGGTTCGTCTTCCACTGCTTCACGGGCGACGAAGCCGACGCCCGGGCGGTGCTCGACTTCGGGGGGTGGATCTCGTTCACCGGCATCGTCACCTTCTCGAACGCCGCGGAAGTCGCCCGGGCGAGCGACCTGGTCCCGGACGACCGGATCATGGTCGAGACCGACGCCCCCTTCCTGACCCCGGAACCCCACCGGAACGTCCGCCCCAACGAACCCCGCTATGTCGGGTGCACCGCCGCCTTCCTGGCCGCGCGGCGGAGCCGGGATCCGGGTGACTTCGAGTCACTCCTCGACGCGAATGCGGCTCGTTTCTTCGGAATCGAGATCCCCGCGGGGTGAACCGGCCCCCGACCGGGGTCGTTTCGACCGAGGTCCACTAGAATCTGGGGTCCATGCCTCCGCGGAACGACATCAGTGCCGGCCTCATGAGTTTCGGCGACCATCTCGAGGAGCTTCGAAAGCGACTCTTCCTCGCGATCGTCGTGCCGCTTCCGCTGTCGGTCGTGCTGTTCTTCTTCGCCGCGAGCATCCGGAGCGTGCTCGTCCTTCCCGCGCTGGCGGCGATGGAGGCCAACGGGCTCCCGGCACGGCTGCAGGCGCTCGGTCCGGCCGAGGTCCTGACCACCGATCTCAAACTCAGCTTCATCGGCGCCGCCGTGATCTCCGCCCCGTGGATCCTCTGGCAGGCCTGGAAGTTCGTCGAGCCCGGGCTGTACACCCAGGAAAAACGCTTCGTTCACTTCCTGATCCCCGGCAGCGCCATCCTCACCGCGTCCGGACTCGCGCTTCTGTACTGGGTGATGCTTCCGTTGATGCTGCAGGTGCTGATCTCGTTCGGGGTGCCCGGACCCGCGGACGCGTTCGGGATTCCCGACTCCGGTGAACTGATCGCGGAACGGGCGGATGCGGGCGTGCCCGTGTTCCCCGTGCTCGCCGAACCGCCGACGGATCCGGCGCCGGGCCAGGCGTGGATCGAACCGGTCACCCGGTCCCTCGTGGTGGTCGTCCCCGTCGCCGGCGACGGAGATCGCTACGAACTGCTCTCGATGCCGTTGAGTCGCGCCGGGACGATCGCGCAGGAGTTCCGACTCGGCGAATACATCGGTTTCGTTCTGACCCTCGCCCTCGCGGTCACCGTGGCGTTCCAGATGCCGCTCGTGATCCTCCTGCTCGGATGGGCGGGCATCGCCGATCGCGGCTTCCTCAAGAAGAACCGACGGTATGCGGTGCTGGTCTGCGCGATTCTCGGCGCGATCCTGACGCCGGCGGACGTGATCAGCATGGTCCTGCTCTTCGTCCCCCTCTACCTTCTCTACGAGCT
>JAACEA010000199.1 GCA_009936695.1 Planctomycetia bacterium | reverse complement strand
GTCTCGGCGTACCGGTCGAGGTGTCATGCGTCATCAAGCACTACAACCCGAGGGGCGGCGGTCGAGTGGAGCAGGCCGACTGGTGGCAGGCTCAGATCGTGCAGTCCACATCCCAGCAGTCGCTCCGCGCCGAATTCGCGGGCCTGGTCCGTCTCGACGACGAGCGGGCGGAGGTCCGCATGAAGGTGACACCGATCGGAAGTCCCACCGAACTCATGAATGCATTCGTGGAGATCCGTACTGCGACCGGTGGCGGCGTTCTGGAATTCGCCGCGAAGGTCGTTCGATGAGCGACCGGCCCATCGACGATCGCCGGGCTTCCGACGTGATCGAGTTGCTGCGTTCCGCCGCGGCTTCGATGCGAACCGACGCCGGCCGCCAGGGGGCCGTCGACTGGATTCCGGTTCGGGGCCGACTTCTGGCCACCGGTGACCTGCATGACAATCCGATGCACTTCCAGAAGGTCGTCGAGCTCGCGCAGCTCGATGCCGATGCGGATCATCACGTCGTCCTCCAGGAGCTGATTCACGGCGAACGGACCATGAACGGCCTCGATCTCAGCTATCGGATGCTGACGAAGGTCGCGAAGCTCGTCCTCGATCATCCGGGTCAGGTGCACCCGCTGCTCGCGAATCACGAACTCGCCCAGATGGCGGGGCACTCGGTGTCGAAGGGTGGCGGCTGCATGACGGCCCGCTTCCACGAGGGGCTCGACTACGTCTTCGGTGACGATGCGGACGAGGTCTTCGCCGCGCTCACCACCTTCATCCTGTCGATGCCGCTCGCGGCGCGCACCGAGCACGGCATCTTCTGCTCTCATTCGCTTCCCGGTCCCGCGATGATGTCGAGGTTCGACTTCGACATCATCGATCGGCCGCTCGTTCCCGAGGACTACGAAGCCCTCGTGGGCAGCGCCTGGATGATGGTCTGGGGTCGTGGGCACACCGCCGAACAGATGGAGGCGATCGCCGAGCGATGGGGCGTCTCGCTCTTCCTTCTGGGGCATGCGTTCGTCGAGAACGGGATCGAGATGGGCGGGCCGCGGACGCTTCTGATGAACACCGACCACGCGCGGGGGGCCGTGCTTCCCATCGATCTGGACGGTCCGGCGCCGACCGCGGAATCGGCGATGTTCTCGGTGCTGCCGCTCGCGTCGGTGGGATCGATCTCGTGAACCGCTCGGACGCCGCGGCTCCGGCGATCGATCGACCACTCCTCGCGATCGAACTCTCCCAGCGATCCGGGGGTGCGGCGGTCTTCGACGCGGCGGGCGAGGTGCACACGATCGGCTTCGAAGGCGGTCGCCGGGATCGGGACGACGTCCTTCCCGGGATCCACGCGGTGCTCGCACGGGCGGGCGTCGCCGCATCAACGCTCCGCACCGTCGCGGTCGACGTCGGTCCCGGGGGATTCACCGGGCTCCGGGTCTCGATCGCCGCGGCGCAGGCGATCGCGGAGGTGGCTGGTGCGACGGTGGTCGGCGTGCCGGGTGCGTTGGTCGCCGCGGCCGCGACGCCATCCCTCAGTGAGATGGCGGGGGAGATCGTCGTCCTTTCGGCGGCGAAGGCCGGCACCGCCTGGCGCACCAGTCTCGGACGCGACCGAACCGATCGATGCTGGCGAATCATCGGGGATCCGGGCAGCATCGACCGCCTCGACGACGTGGAGTGCGAGGCGGTGATCGCCGACGAGCACGTGCCGCCGGCACTTCTTCGCGCCGCGGTCTCCGAACCTCGCGTGCATCCACCGAGTTTCGATGCGGCGGTGGTCGGTCGCGTGGCCCTCGATGGAGGGCCCGACCTCCTCGTGCATTCGGATGCCGCCCGGCTGATGCCGATCTACCCGCGGGAACCCGAAGCGGTTCGACGGTGGCGTGCTCGTCCCGCCCGATAATCGAACGAACCGCCTTCGTCCGCATTCGACTCTTCACTGGACTCGCGGTTCGTCGAGGTCGATGACCAAGGAGCCGCCCTCGGGGTTCGCTCGAAGGGCCCTCGGTGAAAGGTCCCCGGTCGGATGGACGACAAGGAACGACTTCGACATCTTTCGGGCAAGCAGGTCCTCACCACCGGTGAGGCGGCGGAACTCTGCAACGTCAGCCAGCAGACGATCATCCGCTGCTTCGACAACGGGCGGCTCACGGGGTTCCGGGTGCCGGGATCGCGGTTTCGCAGGATCCCCCGCACCGAGCTCATCCGATTCATGAAGGCGAACGAGATCCCCGTCGACCTGCTTGATGGCGATCTCACCCGGATCCTCGTCGTCGACGACGATCCGAGCATCATCCGGATCATCGGAGAGATGCTCGAGCGCGAGGAACGGTTCGAGGTCCGAACCGCCAGCACCGGATACGACGCGGGAATGCTGACCCGTGAGTTCCGACCGAACATCATCCTGCTGGACTACATGCTGCCGGACGTCAATGGCAACGTGGTCTGCGAACGGATCAAGGCGGATCCCGATCTCGCGGATACCCGCGTGGTGATCATCTCCGGCGTCGTGCGCCAGGAGGAGATCGACCAATTGATGGCGTCCGGCGCCGATGCGTTCATTCCCAAGCCGTTCCAGGTCGAGGCTCTCATCGAGTGCATCGACGGGGTGCTGACCGCCTGAGGGGGCCGCCATGCCGAACGACGCCGTCATCGAGCGGATTCGGATCCTGACCGAACGCATCGACCGTCTTCCCGCGCCCGGTGCGGTGGCGATCCGATTGTTCGAGGTCACGTCCTCCTCCACCGCGGGGATCGACGAGGTGGTCTCGGTGCTCGCGTCGGACCCGTCCCTGGCGTCGAGAATCCTGTCGTTGTGCCGACGGTGCAATCATGGCCTCGTCCAGGAGGTCGAGACCCTCGAGCACGCGGTCGTCCTTCTCGGCTTCGACGAGATTCGATCGGCTGCGCTGTCGATCGAGATCTGCGGGCTGCTCGGGGGGGACCCCGACCTCGCGATCGCGGTCGATCTGAGGCGGCATGCCGTGATCACCGCCGCCATCGCCCGAACCCTCACCGTCCGACTCGACGAAATCAACGGGATCGAGCCCGCGTCGGCGTTCCTCGCGGGTCTCCTGCACGACCTCGGTCACCTCGTGCTCGCATCGGTCGTTCCAGATCCGATGACCGGGCTGGCGGAGAGCGCCAGGATCCGGAACGAGGAATTCGACGAGACGCTTCGTCGGGTGATCGGTGCCGACGGTGGGATGATCGGGGCGCGGGTCGCCGAGCGATGGGGCTTTCCGGAGTCCCTGCGCGGCCTGATCGCTCGCGCCGGACGAGGGCCGGCCGCGATTCCCGAGACGCCGCATCGTCGACTCG
Source organism: Planctomycetia bacterium (assembly GCA_009936695.1). GTDB lineage: Bacteria > Planctomycetota > Phycisphaerae > Phycisphaerales > SM1A02 > UBA12014. The sequence continues at coordinate 8,732 of JAACEA010000199.1, read as the reverse complement.
AACTCGTGGTGGGCCTTGCCGACGCGATCGCGAGAAATCACGGCCTCGGTGCGATCGGCAGACGTCCCGGCCGCAGCATCATCCGCGAATTCGAGTCGGCGCTCGGACTCGAACCCGGTCTCGTCGAACCGCATCTCGCCGAGTCGTTGTCGATCGCGACCAGATCGGCGGAGACACTGGGGCTCGATCGTGAACCGCTCGCGAACCATCTCTTTCGAAGACTGGGGGAATCGTGCGCCGAGATCGACCGGATCCGATCCTCCGGCGTGCATTCCGCCGCACCGGCGGGGGACTCGTCAATCACGTCGACGGCCTGTTCGAGGTTTCTCGAGGATGCATCGAAGGTGACCGATCGGGTCGGGCTCGAACGTGCATTGCTCCGATCGATTCGGGCGGACGATCCGGATGCGGCCGTGGTGATCGCCCGGAGGACCGATGGGAACTGGGTCGGGTCGCATCCGACCACGGCAATCGAGACGCCGATCGTCGGTGATCCGGGGACCTGGATTCGGGGGGAGTTCGTCGAGAGTCCAAGCGGCGGCGGCGCCCGGGTGCGGCTCGTCGGATCGGTCCCCGACGGACTGCTGGTGGGGGTCCACGGTCGTTTCGACATCGATCACGGGCTCGTGACGGCGTGGCAGGCATCCCACGCGCTGCTCGAGCGCGGCGACCGATCAAGACGCGAGGCGGAACGTGAGATCTCCGCCCATCGGATGGAGATCGAGCTCGCACGGCGCACCGCGGTGCTCGATGCGGATGCGAGTGTCGCCGAGATCGCCGCCGGTGCGGCGCATGAGATGCATGATCCGCTCACCGTGATCTCCGGGCGGACCCAGCTCCTGTTGGGCCGGAGCGGGGATCCCTTCGTCGACGAGGGGATCCGGGAGATCCACGCGGAGACGCTGGTCCTCGCGGATCTCGTTCGAGGGCTTCACAGCCATGCCACCGGCGGATGCCTGGCGACCGTGGCGATCGGATCGGACGAACTGCTCGATCGATGCGCGAATGCTGCGCGGGAGTCGATCCCGGAAACGGTCTCGCTGGAGTCGATTCGCGACCTGGAGCCGGTAGGTCTGTGCGTGGACGTCCGAAGAATCATGGATTTGACGGTCGAGGCGGTTCGTAACGCCTGCCAGACGAAGGAAGACGCCCGGATTCGCTTGAGAAGTTCAATCGACCGCATGGATGGCCGATGGTCACTCTTGGTTGAGGACGACGGTCCTGGGTTCGGGCGGAATTCGCTCGAGCACGCCTTCGATCCGTTCTTCAGCCAGCGAGCTGCCGGACGGCGGCCGGGACTGGGTCTGACGGTCGTGCGTCGGATCGCGGAAGCGCACGGAGGGACGGCCTCCGTGCACAACGGTTCCGAGGGAGGAGGGTGCCTCGTGGTGACTCTCCCGATCGATGGGACGACCGGCGCCGCGGCCTGACGCGGATCGATTCGCGACTACGGGAGATGACATGAACTTCGAGCCTGAGATGCACGAAACGAACGCGACACCGACGAGTCACACGGGATCCACCGTGTTCCAGATCCTCGTCTGTGCATCCCGTCCGGAGATGCTCGCCCTCACCGCCCTGCTCGAAGCGTCCGACGGCAGATGTCGATGCATCGTGTCGACCGACGTCGACGAGTTTCGAGGGCGACTGCTCGAGGATCGATGCGAGGTCGTCCTCATCGCGGAAGAAGATCTCGATCGTTCGCTCGCGGACGATGTCCGACGCCTTCAGCCGCACGGTTCCGTGGTGGTCGCCGCGCCGACGGTCGACGTCGACGGCATTCGTCAGGCCATGCAGTTCGGCGCCACCGACTTCCTGTCCGGACCGATGTCGGCGGAGGAGGTCGAACGTCGCATCGAGGGTGCCGCACGTCGAAGCCGGGAGCGGATCGAACACGAGGAACGAATGCACCGGCTGCGAAGCCTCAGTCGACGTCTCGACACGGAGGCTCGGCCCGCCGCCGACCCCGAAGAGGTCGCCACGGCGCACGAGGCGCCGGTCGAGACTCCGGCGGACGAGGCGATCACCGACGCTCCGCTCGAGGGCGATTCGGATCAGGTTCGAAGGCTGGACGAAGTCGCCATGTGCAGCGAGTTCCGCACCCTGATCCGCCAGGAGCTGGACGTCGAGGATCTCCTTCGGACGGCCCTCGAGTACCTGCTGGTCAAGACGGGGCCGACCAACGCCGCGGTCTATCTCGCGGGCGGGGACGAGTCCTTCGGGCTCGGTGCCTACGTCAACTGCGATCTGCCCCGCAAGTCGGCCGAGCCGATGCTGCGGCGGCTCTGCGACGAAGCCTGCCCGGCCGTCGCCGAACACGTCGACGTCCTGCGGTTCGAAGACGCCAAGGAGTTCGTGAGCGAATGCGAACTCGGGTCCGATGTCTCGTCCGATCTCGAAATGGTCGCGGTTCCCTGCCATCATGACGGCGAGTGCTTCGCCGTCATGTTCCTCTTCCGCGACAGCGAGCAGGGGTTCGAAGACGACACCGCCCAGGTCCTCGGGGCGCTCCGGTCGATTCTCGCGGAGCAACTCGCCACGCTGATCCGGGTCCACAATCGACTCGAGAACACCTGGCCCGATGCGCCGGCCGACGAGGAGACCGACGAGGACCTCGGCTGGGACGATCTCGCGGCCTGAGCCCGGGATGGTTGAAATCAGTCTGATGCGGGGCGTCGGACCAGCACGGTGACGCCACCGGTCACGCGGTCGCCCTTCGCGACCAGGACTTCCACCCCGGGTCGATCGCGGACGATCAACTCGGTCGTCGAGCCGAACTTGATCATGCCGAAGCGGGTCCCCCGCCGAAGTCGATCGCCGATGCCGACCGGGCAGACGATGCGTCGGGCGATCGCGCCGGAGACCTGCCGGATCCCGACGGGGTCTCCGTGGCCGTCCTTGAGCACGATGAGATTCGACTCGTTGACCCGGGCGGACTCCTCGGATCTCGCGTCGAGATACTTGCCCGGACGATGCGTGACCGACACGATCTCGCCGTCGCACGGCGCGCGATTGAGGTGGACGTCGAGCACGCTCAGGAAGATCCGGACCAGCACCGCGGGTTCGTCGTCCGTCGCCTCATGACGATCGAGCCGTTCGACGAGGCTGATCCTGCCGTCCGCCGGAGAGATGAAATCCCGAGGGTCCTCGGTCGCGGGACGCCGTCCGAGCGGCTCTCGGAAGAACCCGGCGACCGTGCACCAGGCGAGGCCGATCGGGATCAGCGCCCACCACCATGCGAAGATGACGGTCGGGACGATGAGAAGGATCGCGACCACCGTCGCGATACCCCATTCACGTCGGCCGTATCCGGTCAGAAGCACGGGAGGAATTCCGGTCCGAGGGAAATGGACGGTCGGACGTCGTTGATCACGACCCCCGGCCCTCCGATCATTCGGAGGCCTTGCCGATGAAGAACCCGAGCAGGCCGAAGATGATCAGGCCACCGACGAGACCGCCGGCCCAGACCATCATGCCGTCGGCCATCATGGTGGCGAGGGCGGGGAGAATGCCTGCGGTTCCGACGAAGGCCATCAGGGCGACGAGGCAGAGCGATGCGACCGCGACGATGCCCATGCCCACCGTGAGGCCGGACCAGCCGCCTTCGTAGGCTTCGACCACCATCGGGACGCCACCGACCGGCATGCCGCCGAGGTTGTTGCCACCGCTTTCCGCGCCGGCGGCTTCGAAGAGGCCGCTCGAACTCGCGGGGATCGCGGGGTCGTCGTCGTTGGAGTAGACCTCGTCGAGCAGCTCTGCGCCGAGCGAGGTGTCGTCGGACTCTCGCGTGAGGTCGAGCAGGCCGCTGCCGCTTCCGACGGTCTCGAGCGAGAGGTCGTCCTTCAGGAGATCCTCGCCGGAGGATTCGCTCTCGAAGGCGCTGATTCCGGTGCCCATGCCGCTGCCGGCGAGGAAGCTGTCGTCGGCGCCGGGTGCCGCCGAGTCCTCGAGGCCGATCTCGCCGCTCATCTCGAGCGACGCTTCATCGCCGTCGATGCCGGGCGCGGATCCACTGAGACCCATTGAATCGGCTTCGCCACTCTCGTCGAGCGAGATGGAGAGGTCGCCGATGTCGTCGTCGGTCGCGGCGAGCATGTCGATCTGTTCCACCCGGAACATGTCCTGGTCGTCCTGCTTGAACGACTGGACCTCGCCACTCTTCGCCATCGCGATCAGCTCGTCCACGGACTTCCCGAGCTTGCCTGCGGCCTCTTCGGCCGAGTAGAACATCTTCGCCATCGGATCTGCATCTCCTGGGCCAGAGGCCCGGTCGTGGTCGAACCGAGCGGAGGTCGGACTTCGTGGCCGGACCTCGCTCGCGGGAACCATGAAGGCTACCCCGCCTCTTCGGACCCCGCAAGGTATTCGAGGTTCATGCACCCGGGGATCCGCCGTGAGGTCGTGAAAGCCGCCACAATGGATCAATGAGCGGCGGCGGATCAAATCCAGAGACCGGGGTCGGTCGGCCGGGCCGGGTCGAACCGATCGATCCGGCCTGGGCCGCTTCCCGGCTCGAATCATGGTTCCCGGGGCACCAGCGGGATCTGCCCTGGCGTCGTCACCGAAGCCCCTGGCGAACGCTGGTGAGCGAATTGATGCTCCAGCAGACCCAGGTATCGAGGGTGGCCGAACGATTCGAATCGTTCCTCGCTCGGTTTCCCGACCCGGACGCGATGGCGGCGGCGGGCGAGGATGCGGTGGTGTCCGCCTGGGAGGGGCTCGGGTACTACCGGCGAGCGCGGTTGCTGTACGCGGCCGCGGTGGTCATCCGCGACCAGCATCGCGGCGAGGTGCCCGACACGGTCGAGGCGCTGCTGGAACTGCCGGGGGTCGGTCGGTACACCGCCGGCTCGATCGCATCCATCGCCTTCGACCGGCCGGCGCCGATCGTCGACGGCAACGTGGTTCGAGTCGTCGCCCGCCTCGACGCGATCGATGCGGCGTCTGACGATCCGGTGCTGATCGAGCACTGCTGGCGGCGTGCGGAATCGCTTGCGGTGGTGGCCGATTCGCCGGGCGTCCTGAATGAATCGTTGATGGAACTGGGGGCGACGGTGTGTCGTCCCGGAACGCCGTCCTGCGACGTGTGTCCGCTCCTCGATCGGTGCGGGGCCCGGCGGCATGGAATGGAGGATTCGATTCCTCGTCCCAAGCGGCCGGCCCGCCGCGAGGTCGTTCACCGTCATTCGATCCTGCTCCGTCGAGGGGAACGAATCCTGTTGCGACGTCGACCGTCGAAGGGGATCTGGGCCGGCCTCTGGGAGCTTCCTTCGGTGGAGGCCGCCTCACGGCTCGAACCGGAGGCGATCGCGGCGGGGCTCGACTTCCGCGTGGAGGGCCTTCGTCACGTGGAGTCGTTTCGGCGGTTGCTCACCCACCGCGAGGTCCACTTCCACGTTCACGAGGGAATCACCCGGATCCGGCGGGGGACCTGGTGCGATCGCGAGGCGGCGTCGAGGCTGGGAATGTCCAGGCCGATGCGACTTCTGGTCGACCGGCGGGCCTGGGGTTCGGCCGATTGATCGATCAGTTGCCGGTCCCGACCGATGCGAGGACTTCGCCCTCTTCGCGGTTGTCGCGTTCCTCGCGGCCACCGGGGTAGGCGATTCGCGAATGGTAGATCGCACAGAGACTCTTGATGATCGAGTCCTCGATCACCCGGAGTTCGCGGAAGGTCAGGTTGGAGTCGTCGAGCTGCCCGTCGTCGAGACGACGGCGGCACATCCTTCGCACCAGCGACTCGATTCGACTCGGGGTCGGATCGCCCATCGCCCTCGTCGCGCTCTCGATGCCGTCACAGAGCAGCAGGATCGCGGCTTCGCGGGTCCGGGGCTTCGGGCCCGGGTAGCGGAATTCGAACTCGTCGACCTCTCCGCCTTCGTCCGCCGCCTTCTCCTTCGCGGCGTGGAAGAAGTACTCCACGAGCGAGGTTCCGTGGTGGCTCTCGATGAAGTGCCGGAGGGACTTCGGCAGTCCGTACTCCTGGGCGAGTTCGAGGCCGTCCTTCACGTGGCCGATGATGACCAGAAGGCTCATCGCGGGACTGAGCTTGTTGTGCTTGTTGCCGCCGCCCCCCTGGTTCTCGATGAAGTACTCGGGCTTGTTCAACTTGCCGACGTCGTGATAGAGACCGCCGACGTACACCAGTCGACTGTCCGCGCCGATCGCCTCCGAGGCGTTCTCCGCGATCGAGGCGACGGCGAGGGAATGGTTGTAGGTTCCGGGGGCCCGCGACTGGAGTTCCCGCAGCAGAGGCTGTCTGGTGTCGCGGAGTTCGGCGAGCGTGAGCCCGGTCGTGATGTCGAACAACTGCTCGATGCTCGGCATGATCCCCAGCATCAGGAACCCGGCGAACAACGTCCCGGCGCAGCCGAAGGCCGCACGGACGATCGCCTGCGTGAAGGCGCCGTCGGTCCCGAGTGGCGTCGTCGCGAGCCCCTGGGCGAGCACGACCAGGGCGGCCACGCCGCCCGAGACCACCGCGGCACGGACGAAGGCGCCGCGGTTCGCGATCTCCCCGAGTTGAAACGCGAGCGTCGAACTGATGGCGAGCAGGGCGATCGCGTACGCGGTGGATGCGCCGACCGCGATGGTGATGCAGACGGCGCCGAGAAGTCCGGCGAAGATCGCGATCCGCCGGTCGTAGGCCAGCGTGAGCGTGATGGCGAGGATCGAGATCGCGAGGGCCGCACCGAAGGGGGCCAGTCGCGGGAACGCGACGGCGAAGAACGACGCGAGCGTGGTCGTGCCGACGAGCATGAGGAGGACGACCGACAGTCGCGTGGTGCTTCTCGCGATCCGCGAGTAGAAGGTCACGCCGTGTCCGGCCAGGAGGACCGTCACCACGAACGAAAGGAACATCCAGCCGGCGACGCGGCTCCAGGTTCCCTCGAAACCGCCCGCTTCGATCGCGTTCGCGAGGACGAGCGAGGCCAGTTCGATGGCGTCGGTGTCGAGCACGTCGCCCCGGGCGTAGATCAGTTCCCCCGCGGCATGTTCGGTGAAGACGTCCGCGACGCGGCCCGCCGCCTCGTCCGCGGCGAGACTGGTGCTCGCCGGGTCGAAGAGCACGGTGGGGCCGGGCTTGTTGATGATGGCCGCGACGACGATCTCCGCCGCGTCCCGCGGGAATCCGGAATAGCGAGCGAGCTTGATCAGGTTCACTCGAACCGTCGAGGCCATCTCGTCGGGGACGAGTTCGATCGCACGATCGACGGTGACCGCGGTGGTCCGGTCCGCGGCGGGAGCGACCGCGTCCGCGGTGGTCTCGTCGGCCACGGACGTCGCGGTGGAATCCACGGTCGGATTCGGGTCGCCGGGCTTCACGGCGGTGGTGTCGATCGGTGGGGGTGGGAGGACCCGCCGCGTCGGCGTGGTCGAGAACCGCTGGAACTCGAGGGTCTCGAGCAGCGGCTCGAAGTTCCACAACGCGACGATGAACTCGTCGACCGACTCCCGCCAGGTCGGCGTGACGCCGTCCGGTGTCTGGTACTTCTGCAGGAGGGTGAGCGAGGTGTCGGTCAGCCCGAATCGCGCCTGGAGTTCCTCGCCGACCTCGTCGACGGTGACCTTCGAACGCGCCGCCACGGGAAGTCCCATCAGCTTCGCCCGCAGATCGGCGAGGTAGGTGGCGTCGGCGATGTAGAAGCGGGGGGACGCCTGCTTCGCATCGGTTCGACGTCGATCGGTCTCCTCCGAATCGAGGACGCTGAAGGCGATCGGGTTCACCAGGCTGTCCGTCGCGACCTCTCCGGGCCACACCCGGCTGTTCGAACGCGTCCAGGTGGTGACGAGCGTCAGCAGCACCGAGACGACGATCACCGCCAGCACCCCGTGCACGAACAGCGGCTGCCGCGCGATCTCCAGGATCGTCGGGCCCTTCGGCCGGATGGACGCGGAGATCCGACTGCGTCGGGTGCCGCGTTGCTTGAAGATTCGGGACAGGGGTCCGATGGTCGGGGTCCTCCGTCGGGGTCGATCGTTTCAGCGACCGATCCGAGACTCGGAAATTCTACGACGGGGCCGGAATCCGTTCACTGGGCCGTGGATCCATCACCATCATCGGCGGTTCGATCCCGTCGATACGTGGCGATTCCCCTGGTGGATCGACGCTTCGGATTTTGCATCGAATCGGGCATGGTATTACCGGGCCTTCACGCCCCCTGGCGTCTCGAACGCGATCCGAGCGGAGTACCATCTCGACGATGTCAGGAACGCTCGCCTCAATCCAGGCCCGATTCAAGGTCCTCTCGGCGGGTGTCGTGATCGGGCTTTCGGGTGCTGGATGCACCTCCGAGCCGGCGCCGGCCTCGGCCTCCAACCGGGTCCTGGGAGATGTCCCGGAGTCCGGCGTGGGCCTCCCCGGCGACGATGATCGCTGGGCTTCGGCCACCCTCGACGATCGACAGCGTGAGGAGGTTCGCCAAGTCCTGCGATCCGCGGTGACCGGGGACCCGCCGCCGCTCGAGCGAGCCCCGTACGGCGTTCGATTCGAAGACGTGCCACGAGCGATCCTGACGGCGGCACCCGAAGTCGAGATGGCGATCCTGAGACAACGTCTGGTCCCCGCCGTGGCGACGGTGCGTTTCACGGACCATCGCGGCCGGATCGGCACCGCGAAGATCGAGTTTCGTCGAATGAACATCCTCGCCTCGGTCGAGTTCCTCACCGGCACCGATGCCGAAGCCCTTCACATCCAGCAGGAGATCCAGCGTGGCATCCGGGCCAGCGAG
>JAACEA010000198.1 GCA_009936695.1 Planctomycetia bacterium | reverse complement strand
GCTGTCGACGTGGAACGTCGCCGCGATTCCCCGGTCCGCGATCAGGCGGAGGAACACCGCCTCCGCAGCCGGGGACCGGCAGATGTTTCCCATGCAGATGAAGAGGATGCGGGTGGGCGTTTCCGTCATGGCTGGATTCTCAACGGAAAACCGTGATTCGACAAGCGGACGGTCGATTCATGGCCGAAACGTGATCAGTCTCGTCGAGTCGAGGCGTATACTCGTGTGTCGCCGATTCGGCGAAGCTCTTTGACAACTGGGGCCGACTGGTATCGACCGGACGATGATCGTCTGTCGTTGCGCGTCGTGGAGCATCCATGCCACGTAAAAAGGATGCAAACTTTTATCTGCCAACACGCAGTACGCTCTCGCGGCCTGATCGCCGTGACGGAATCCCATCTGACGCCCGATGGGGTGGGATTCCGCAAATCATCGGGCTGGGTCCGAAGGGCTGGCATGCCTTGGAGGATCGAGACATTCGCATGCCTTGTTCACGGCTTGGGTCGTCATCCCTCCGGGTCGTGAACGAGATCAAGGGACGACTACACGCGTAGACGCGGCCTTCGGCACGTTTCGGGACGGGGGTTCGAATCCCCCCGGCTCCACTTCTTCGACGGAAGGCTCGTTCCGCGAGACCGCTCCCGTTCGAACCGACACGAAGAGGCCCACCGGCGATCGCCGGCGGGCCTCTTCGCGTTCGAGCCGTCGATCGGCACACGATTTCCGCCTTCCTCATGCCGAACGCGTCGATCCGCCGTGCCGCTTCGGGATGAACAATCGCACCTCCCTATACTCCGGACGGTGACGTTCCAATTCGTGACGTCACCCAGACACCGTTCGTTGCGATCAAGCGGGTCGAAGCGGAGATCAACGATGAACCTCGACGAATTCACCGAAGGCGAGATCCGGAAGGAAGCACTCGCCGAACTCCAGAGCCACTTCGACGAGGCGGACGTCCGATTCGGAACGCCACGGGTCCTGGAGCATGGACTGGGATCCGACATCCTCGTGGACGTCGAATGGCACGAACACGACTCCGATGACGCGGGGCACGACGTGATGCACACCGTGGTGTTCCTTCATCGCCCCGAAACGAAGTTGCCGGAATTCGAGATCCGGCCGGATGCCGGTCTTGGTGAGAAGGTGCTGGGAATGGTCGTGTCGATTCTCGGGTTCCCCGCGATGGAGTTCGAAGACGAACCGGAGTTCTCCGATCGGTACAAGGTGATGACCGCCAACGTGGATTCGGTCCGGGCGCTCCTCGGGCGCGAGGCGATCGATTCGCTCCTCTCGGTCGACGATCTCTACCTGAAATTCAGCGGCCGCGGCGTGTTGATATCGCGACGGAGCGTCGACGGCTCATCGGGAAGTCGAAGCACGATCGGCGGCGGGGACGCCGGCAGACGGACGATGGGGCGAAGACACGATCACCGACTGGACGAAGCCGCATCGCGTTCCCTGCTCGAGGATGCGCTCGTCGCCGCGGGTCCGATCGTCGACGATCCGGAGGTCGGTCGACGTGCCGCCGACGCCGTCGATGGAACCTACGCCGAGGAGGCGGTGCAGAATCTGACCACGCAGGGTGGTCTGATCGGACGACATATCGCCCGGACGCTGATCACCGGCGAAATGCTGGATCAGCTTCGGATCGCCCCGACACCCCGCGCGAACATCCCCCCCCAGATCGCGCGAAAAGCCTGGGGAGGTACGACCTTTCCACTGGCCCTGGCACCGGTGTTCGGCGCCGTCTTCGCCGGAATCGGCGTCTTCACGCTCGTCGGCGGGCAGATCGAGGGACTCGCGTTCCTCGGCGTCGGTCTCGTTGCGCTCGTCATCTCCGCGTTCATCCTGCGGCACCGAATCATCCGCAAGCGCCTTGTGACCTCCGGAGTCGTGGTGAAGGGGCGCCTGATCGGCGTCGACCGCACCAACACCTCGGTCAACGACGATCCCATACACGCGATCACGATCGACACGCAGGATGCCGAGCCGATGGTCGTGAAGGTGGGCTCCGCACCGGCTCGACAGGCTCGCCGCATGATGGAGGCCGACCCCGAGACCTGGATCCTCCGTGATCCACGAAAGGCCTCACGCGGAATCTGGCTCGCCGGCTGGTGCCTCGAAAACAGCCTCGACTAGCCTTCCGGCGAATCGGGGACCGTGAATTCAACGGGAATCCCTGTTTTTTCATCCGGATGCCGATCCTGAATGCGTATCGAATCCGGGGGCGGCCCGCGGGGATGCCACCGTTTCATGCACCGTGATCGATCCATGCCTGAACGCACCGAGACAGCTCGCGCCGAACAGAGTCTCACCGACTGGTCGATGATCCTCGATGCCGGCCGGGTCGGCTCGCCATCTCGTGCGATCTCCCTCGATCGACTGGTCCGCCGCTACTGGCCTCCGTTGTTCGCCTACGTGCGAGCCACCGGTTGCTCCCCCCAGGAGGCGACCGACGTGGTGCAGGGGTTCGTCGCCGACGTGATTCTCGAACGGAACCTGCCCGGCAGCGCCGACCGGGATCGCGGCCGATTCAGAGGCCTGCTCTTCCGATCCATCGGCAACTACCTGAAGGACCGGCATCGACGCGAAGCCTCGCTCAAGCGACGCCCGGCCCATGGCCTCGTCGCGTCACTCGATGCCTCCGATCCCGCGGCGGTGCCTTCCGCGAACTCGGAGACTCCCGAGCGGTCCTTCACCCGCCACTGGGTCGCGACCCTGCTTCGACGCGCCGTCGACACCGTGCGCTCGTCGTTTCTCGAATCCGACCGTGAGACGGAATGGATCATCCTCGAGTCGAGGCTGATCCGACCGATGCTCGACGGCTCGAGCCCCACGCCCTACGCCGCTCTGGTGGAGTCACTCGGGCTTCGGGACGTGCCGCAGGCCGCGGCCTATCTCGTCAACGGAAAGAGATCGCTCGGCCGGGCCATTCTCCACGAGATCGGCGAGACCGTGCCCTCGCCCGACGACGTGGATTCGGAGGCCCGCGATCTGCTTCGCCTCCTTGCGGAGGAAGGTTCATGACCGATTCACTGAGCGACTCCCTCCGGTGGGCCATCTCGGTCGGCGCGGATCCCGAGCGAAGCGCCGCCGACTGGCTGGCCCTCGAACTCGCACCGGGAAGCCAAGACGCCGTCGCCGCGATCTGCGATCCCATCCCCGATCCCGACGCGGACCTTGAACGGCTGCGTCTCCTGAAGCGAGGCTTCAAGACCCTCCGCCTGGGCGGAGAGGACTCGACCGATCGACGACTGGCGGCCCGGTACTACGCGGCCACCCTCGCCGCCGGGCTCGTCAGGCACGGGTTGTGGATCTCCCGACAGCGGACCGATCGGATCGTCGAGGCGCTTCAGGGCCTCGCCGACGATGAGGGGATCGACGACCGGCTCCGCGCCGTCGCCTCGACCGCGATCGCGATCGCCGCGGAACGGGTGATCGAAGGCGATGCCACCCCCGGCGCTCCGGACTGACGCGGTCAGCCGTCGTCGACCGGGGACGCGTCGGTGACGTCCGCGGAGACTTCGCGGACGGACGTCGCACCGTCCTCGGATTCCTGGAACTCGACCTTCGACTGGCCCAGGAGGGTGCCGGTCGCGAAGGCGATGTCCACCAGCGCGATCTGGTACGCGGCGAGGGACTGGACCTCTCGACTCTGCGCATCGGCGAGGCGGCTCTGCGCCTCGAGCACGTCGGTCGACGTCCGGATCCCGACTTCGAACTGGCGTTCCTCGCCGACCGCGGTTCGAGCGGCGAGCACCGTCTCCAGTCGTGCCGCCAGGATCGACTGCCAGGCCTGCCGAAGCCGGTCGAGCGCATCGAAGACCTCCGATTCGATCGCCTGGCCGCGTGCCGCCCGAGTCGCGAGTCGCTGGACCCGTTGCAGGATCGCCGCGGAAAGTCGATTCTCACGCTGGGCGTTTCCGATCGGAATCTCGCCGTTGACGCCGATTCGATGGCTGTCGGAATCGCCGAGCGCTCCATACGCGGCGTCGAAGGTCTGGTCGTCGCCTTGAATTGAATACCGGTAATCGAAGGCGAACACCGGAAGCGCTTCATTGCGACGAATGTCCACCGTGGTGGCGTCGATCGCAAGCTGGATCTCCAGCTCGAGCATCTCCATCCGGTTGGTGATCGCCTCCGCCGCGAGCGCTCCCCCGTCGAGTTCGATGCGGATCGGATTCGGCTGGGTCTCGGGAATGATCGCGGTCTCGGAACCGATCGGAAGGTCCGCGAGATTCATCAATCGCTTCAGAGCACGCTGTCGCTGACGGAGCGACGCGTCGGCGCGGATGATGGATTCCAGCGTGCTTCCCACGCCGCTTCGCGCCCGGATGACGTCGATCTCGGGGGCGTCGCCGGCATCCAGTCGTCGCTGGGCCCGCTCCAACTGACTGGTGGCGCGTTCGTACTGGCTCTTCCTGACCTCGAGTTCACGCCACGCCTCGTAGAGACGCCAGTAGGCCTTGTCGGCATCGGCGAGAATCCGGATCGTCGCCAGCTTGAGGCGGGCGTCCGCCAGATCGCGATTCCACTTCGCGATCCGGATCGAGGCGGTGTTCACCGCGCCGGCGCCGCGGAGCAGGGGCTGGGAGATCGAGAATCTGAGATTGGATTCCCAGGGCGCGACCTGTCCGCCGGGGAATCCCGACCCGAGGTCGCTCTGCGTGGCGAGGGTGTCGACGGTGATCGTGCCACCGCTCGCGAGCGGAAGTCGAATCCCGGCGAGGAACTCGTCGCTGCTCGTCGGCTCACCCTGTTCAAGATTGGTGATCACGCCCTGATCGTTCCGGGTGTAGCCCGCGAAGAGGGTTGACTCGAACTTGGCCTCTTCCGCCCCGAGATTCGCCCGGGCGATCTCGGGCGAGATGAGTTCGG
>JAACEA010000015.1 GCA_009936695.1 Planctomycetia bacterium | reverse complement strand
CGAGCGAGCCCGGCATCGCGATCGAGCGCGGCGACCTCCGCCATCGCCATCGCCGCGAAACACTCGGCGTAGGCGTAACGCCGCTTGCGTATCGGCCGACCGGCGCGATCCAGATGGAAGAACAGTCGGCCGTCGTCGTCCACCGCGTGCCGTCGACCGAAATCGAACACCGCGTCGAGCGCGCCACGCCACGCCGGACGCGGTTCGACCGTCCGCATCACCCGGGCGAGCAACCACGCGAAACGAAACTGCTGCCAGACGCCCTTGTCGTCATCGAGGATCGAACCGTCACGATCGAGACAGGTCATCACCCCGCCATGCACCGGGTCGACGCCGCGTTCGATCCAGAACGGCAGGACTTCGTCGACGAGTTTCGCGAGTGCGACATCGCCGTTCATCATGGTTCTCGCTCCATGGCGTCCGATTCCGCCGTCAGGCCGGGAATTCCCAGTGGCGATATCTCTTCAAGCACCGTCGCGAGCGCTTCGGGTTCGAGCGCCGTCTCCGGGGAACGCGGCGGTCCGATCGGCACTCCGACCGTCTCGAGCAACGCCCGTCCGGTTCGCAGGACACCGTGGCGAAGCAGTGGGGCCACGAGCCGCGCGATCCGGCGCTGCGCGACGCGGGCCGCGACCAGATCACCCTCGGCGAAGGCTCGGAAGACCGCATGGGCCGGCTCGGCGGCGTATCCATAGGTGCTGCCGATCGCCGACACGCAACCCGCGGCGAGCCCCGAGAGCAGGTTCTCGTCGGCGCCGAAGAAGATCCGCAGTCCGTGGGTCTCGGCGAGTGCGACCGCCAGTTGCAGTTGAAGCGGATCACTGCTGGTGAACTTGAGACCGGCGAAGCCGGGAATCATCGACACCGCTCGCTCGATCACCTCGGCGGCCGGGAACGACACGCCACCGAACGCCGAGATCTCGTAGACGAGGTAGGGTCGATCCTCTCCCGCCGCCGCGATCCGGGCGTGGTGCCGGACGAGATCATCGACGTTCCGGGCCCGTCCGAAGGTGGGATTCATCGCGGAGATCGCATCGACCCCGACCTCGTGGGCGTGCCGCGCGAGTTCCTCGGCCTCGGGCAGGGCGTTCGAGCCGACGTGGGCGATGATCCGAATCGATCCGGCCGCGGTCTCCGTCCACGCTTCGAGGATCGATCGCCGCTCCGCCGTGGTGAGGGCGAGCGACTCGCCGGTGGACCCGCAGACGTACACCGCCGCGATCCCGGCGGACCGAAGATGTTCGGCGTAGGCGGGAACGACCCCGGGATCGATCCGACCCGAGGCATCGAAGGGCGTGTGGACTGCGGCGATGGGACCACGCATCGCATGAATCTCGGAACACGAGTTCGAATCGACGGTGGTCTTCATGTCGGCAGCGTACCGCGATCACGGCCGAGTTAGCATGGCGCACGATGAACACGCCATCGATCCCCCGCCATCGCATCATCGAAGCCCCCGGGTCGATCCTGCGTCTCCTGTTCGTCACCATCGCGATTCTCGCGTTCGGAGAATCCACGGCGCCAGCCGACGATGCCGTCGCCGATGCGGTCCTCGACATCACGTTCGAGTCGACGCCCCCGCTCCCGGACGGCGAAGGGCTCGCCGGGGCGATCGCGGGGCGAAGCGGGGCGAAGATCATCATCGCCGGCGGCGCGAACTTCCCGAATGAACCCCGATGGGAGACCGAGAAGGTCTGGCACGACACGGTGCAGGTCCTCGATCTCGCCGCCGATTCCCCCGCGTGGACGACCCTTTCGGATCGACTTCCCCGACCGATCGCCTACGGCGTCTCGCTGACGCATCCCACGCGAGGGGTGATCTCGATCGGCGGTGCGGACGCGGACGAACATCTCGACGACGCGTTCATCCTCACGGTCGATCGAGATCGTCTGATCCGTTCGCCGCTTCCGGACCTGCCCTCGCCCCTCGCCTATGCGGCCGGCGTGCTCGTCGGCGACGTCGTCGTGGTGATGGGTGGGCAGGCGACGCCGGGCGGACCCGCGAGCGCCGCGGTCTACACGCTCGATCTTTCGAACCTGGACTCGACCACCACGGATCCGGCCTGGCGCACCCGGCCCGTCATTCCGACCGGAGGACGCATCCTTCCGGTCGCCGCGACGCATCAGGGTGAAGTGTTCCTCTTCTCCGGCGTCGCACTCGAAGCGGACGGCGATGGTGGATTCCGAAGGATAGCGCCGTACCTCGTCGAAGCACTCGCCTTCGACCCGCGTTCGGACTCCGACACCTGGCGGACCCTGGCCGACCTCCCTCGTCCCGCCGCGGCCGCCGCGGGTCCCGCCATCCCGGTCGGCTTCGATCTGCTTGCGATCGTCGGAGGTGACGATGGTTCGCAGCTCGCGCGGATCTCGGACCTGGAAGACGACCATCCGGGATTCCCGGACGACGTGCTCGTGTACCACCCGATCACCGACCGCTGGACCGTCCGGGGTCGGTTTCCCCGCGATCGAGCGACCGATCGGGAACCGCCGGTGACCGCCGCCACGATTCCGGTCACCGGCACGGGAACGTCACTGGACGGCGGCGTCTTGCTGGCGAGCGGCGAGATACGACCACGGAAGCGCACGCCTGAACTCGCCTTCATCCGGGCGATCGTTCCGGTCCAGCCGCTCGCGGCGATCGACTGGATCGCGATCGCGGGATACGGCCTGGTCCTGGTCTGGATGGGTGTCCACTTCTCCAGGCGGGAGAACGGGACCGAGGACTACTTCCTCGCCGGTCGTCGCATCCCATGGTGGGCCGCCGGCATCTCGATCTTCGCGACGTCCTTGAGCGCGATCACGTTCATGGCGATCCCCGCGAAGAGCTGGAGCACCGACTGGATCTACTTCCTGCAGAATCTGGGCATCCTCGCGGTCGCACCGCTCGCCGCGTTCCTGCTGGTCCCCTACTTCCGTCGACTCGACGTCGTCACCGCGTACGAATACCTGGAACGACGATTCCACTGGTCGCTGAGACTCGCGGCCAGTGCCCTGTACATGCTCTTCCAGGTCGGCCGCGTCGCGGTGGTGACCCTGCTTCCGGCCCTCGCCCTCACCGCGATCACCGGTCTCGACGTGACCTGGTGCATCCTGCTGATGGGCGGGATCTGCATCGCGTACACCGTGCTCGGCGGCGTCGAGGCGGTGATCTGGTCGGACGTCCTGCAGGCGGTGATCCTGCTCGGCGGCGCGATCTGGGCGTTGATGATCCTGCTGAACGGCACCGACGGCGGCTTCGCCGGCATGCTCGCCGATGCGGGCGATTCCGGAAAGCTCCGACTCGTCGACCCGTCCTGGGACCTGACCCGGCCGTCGCTGCTGGTGATCGTGCTCGGTGCGATCTTCGGCAACCTGATCCCCTACGCCAGCGACCAGTCCGTGGTACAGCGATATCTCACGGTGCGAGACGAACGCGAGGCGAAGCGGGCGATCATCGGCGGCGCCGTCCTCGCCATTCCCGCGTCGCTCATCTTCTTCGGCCTCGGTACCGCGCTCTGGAGCTTCTACCGCTCGAACCCGGAACTGCTCCAGCCGACGGCGAAGCTCGACCAGATCCTGCCGATGTTCGTGATCGATCAATTGCCGCCCGGCATCTCGGGCCTCGTGGTGGCGGCCCTGTTCGCCGCGGCGATGAGCAGTCTCGACTCCGCGATGAACTCGGTCTCGACCGCGTTCACGACCGACTGGTATCGCCGGTTCCGTCCGGATGCCGACGATCGTCGCTGTCTTCGGGTCGCCCGCTTCGCGACGATCGGCATCGGGGTGATCGGCACCGGTGCGGCGCTGCTGATGCAACGCGTCAATGATCCCAGTCTGCTCGACGTCTGGTTCAAGGTGCTCGGACTCTTCGGATCGGGTGTGGCCGGCGTGTTCCTGCTGGGTGCCCTGACCCGTCGCGCCGGCGCCATCGCCGGCTGGTCGGGCCTCGTCGCGGGCGCGACCTCGGTCTGGGCCGTGGGCGCATTCACCCAGGTCAGCGGGCTCGCCTATGCGGCGGTGGGGATTCTCGCCTGTCTCACCGCCGGGGTGCTGGTCGGGCTCGTCGATCGTCGCGCCACGCCGTTCACACTGCCGCCCCGGGTCGATTGATCGAAGAACCCCCGCGACGCACGCGCCGCGGGGGTCCACCGGAAGAGAAGGAAGAAGTCAGGATCAGTCCTGGATCTGGGCCTCGTTCGCGAGCCGGACGAGCATGAGGCCGAGATCGAGTCCGTCGGTGATGCCGTCCTCGTTGAGATCGCCCTCCTCGGTCCCGTACGCCTTGCAGAGCCAGAGGAAGTCGGTGTCGTCGACGGTGCCGTCGAGGTTCATGTCCATGGGGTCGTACAGGATTCCCGGGATCTCCACGTACCCGCACCGGTCGGTGCAGAGGATGGGTCGGGGCTCGGGCCCGGACGCGCTCGCGGCGGCCTGCGTTCCCGCGGACGGAAGCGGATTCGCGTTCCGGCCCTTCGAACCCTTCTTGCGTTCGTTGTTGGAGCCCCGGGCCGAGGAGACGGAATCGGCATTGGTGTCCACCGTCGGCGTGTACCGAGGAGTCGTCTTGCCGGGCGAGTAGGTGCCGGCGTCCCGAACCGTCTGGCTCGTGCCGACGCTGTTCGCGTCGTTTCGCGAGCCCTGATCGGCCCGGGCGGTGGTGGCGGTCGCGACGGCGACCAGGGTGGCGAGGGCGATCTTGTTGGTGGTGCTGGTGTTCATGACGGTTTCCTTCCGTGATCGAGTTGCGAGGTTGAATGTGTCGAACCATGAACCCGTAGCGGGGACCCCGCACCCTGTGACACGATTCCACGAGAAAGTCTCGAATCCCGCGTGGAAGGGCGGCGAAGCACGCTGGGAGATCTAGGATGCGGGATTCCAAGTCACCCTCGAGCACCCTCGTTTGCCGCCACGACGCCTGCCATCCTCACCCTCGACGGGGACCACCCTGACGCTCGGACTCGTGCTGGCCACCTGGTGGCCACTCGCCGCCAGCTGGCTGCTGATGGGCATCGAGATGCCGCTGGTGACCGCGGTCATGGGACGCCTCCCCGACGAGACCGTCCAACTCGCGGCGTACGGCGGTGTGTTCTTCCCGATCAGCCTCGCGATCGAAGCACCGGTGATCATGCTCCTCGCCGCCAGCACCCGGCTGTGCGACTCGCCGGAGAACTATCGATACCTCCAACGATTCTCGCGAAGACTCGGGCTCGCGCTGACCGGAGTCCACGGTCTGATCGCGTTCACGCCCCTCTTCGACCTGATCGTCGTTCCGCTGCTGGACACGCCGGAAGCCGTCGTCGAACCTGCCCGCCTCGGCTTCCAGTTCATGCTGCCGTTCACCATCGCGGTGGCGGAACGGCGATTCCACCAGGGCGTGCTCATCAGATACGGCCGGCAGCGGAAGGTCGGGGTGGGGACGATCATCCGACTCGTCGCGGTCCTGATCCCGCTGATGATCGGTCTCGCGATCGGAACCGAACACTCCGCGGCGGTGGCCGGATTCGCGATCTCCTCCGGCGTGGTCGCGGAGGCGATCTACGCTCGGTGGTGCGTGTTGGAGGTCGAACGGGGCCCGATGCGGGAGGCGGTCTCCGAGCGATCGCTCGATCTCGGAACCACGATCAGTTTCTATTTTCCACTCGCCCTGACGTCCGTGCTCTCGCTCGCGTCCTATCCGATCTGCAGCGCCGGCATGAACAGAATGCCGGAGGCGCTGACCTCGCTGGCCATCTGGTCCGCGGTGACAGGACTGGGCTTCTTCTCCCGGTCGAGCGGCATGGCGTTCAATGAAGTCGTGATTCGACACGCCGGCGATGACGAAGGACCCCGAGTTCTGAAACGCTTCATGTGGATCGTCGGCCTCGGCATTTCGGCGCTCGTCGGGCTGGTCGCGGCGACCCCGTTGGGCGAGCTGTGGTACGTCGACCTCGAACGAATTCCGGAAGACGGCATGTCGATGGCAAGGCTTGCGACGTGGCTCATGGTGCCGATGCCGTTCCTCACCTTCCTCATCAGCTACTGGCAGGGCATGCTCGTACACGCCCATGAGACGAGACCGATCTCCGAAGGCGTCGGCATCGGACTGGCCACGATCGGGCTCGTCCTCGTGATCTTCGTCTCGCTCGGAACCGTCCCGGGCGGCGTCGCGGCGACCCTCGCCATCACGGTGGCCGGAGTGCTTCAAGCCGCGTGGCTCGCGATCCGCTGGAGCGGGGTTCGACGCCGCACGCTCGCGGCCGCGGGCTGAGCGGCCCCGGAGATCAGGCGCTCCGGGACGTCGAGCAGTCGCCATGAACCGATCGGACGCTCGCATCAGCGAGCACGGTCGTGCGCTGGGAACGTTGCATCGACCGCATCTCTTCGGCGATCGCGCGTCCACGATCCGATCGATGCCATCCGGCGTCGACCAGTCG
>JAACEA010000197.1 GCA_009936695.1 Planctomycetia bacterium | reverse complement strand
GTGGACGGCGATCGGTGGGCTCGGCTTCCATGCGATCCATCACCTCACCGTGCCGGCGGCCTGCCTGTTCGGCGTGATGTGCGGACGCTGGGCGGTGGAGGCGGATCGGCCGGGCGGAAAGCGAACGCGCGATGCATGGCTGCTGATCGCATGGATGCCGACGATCCTCGCGGGTCTCGTGGTGATGGTCGCGGTATTGCTCGGTCCTGTGACGATCCACGGTTGGCTGGCGGACATGGAAGCGGGGGTGCGTGGCGTGCCGATCGATGACTTCGAACCTCGATTCGACGAGCCGGCGGTCGAGCGCATCCTCGGGCGGCGCTCCGTGCTGCTGCTCCCCGCGTTGATGTTCGGTGGACTGGTTTCGTGGCTCGGTCCGGTCCGGTTGAAGAGGGGCTTGCGGGATGTCGCGTCGTGTCTTCGCGAGACGTTCCGACTCCGGCTCGGACTCGGAGTCGCGACGGGGCTGCTGGCGGCGATCCTTCTCTTCGGCGTGGTTCAGAGCGCCGTCCCGATGCGCACCGACGAGGCCGCCACCGTGATGTCGCATGGGCTGGCGAATCCGCTCGTCATCATGGGCAACTACCAGACGACCAACAACCACATGCTGCACTCCCTGCTCGTCTGGACGAGCATCCAGTGCTTTGGAACCGAACCCTGGGCGGTGCGGCTTCCGGCGATGTTGTTCTGCCTTGCCTGCGTTCCGCTGATGGCGATCGCAGCGGCGAGGCTTCGGAGCGATCTCGCCGGGTTGATCGCGGCGACCATCTTCGTCTGCCTGCCGTCGACGCTCGAACTCGCGACCAATGCGCGGGGTTATCCGATCGTGATCGCCGCCATGCTGGGGATGATCGCCCTGCTTCCGAAGTTGGACGGTAATCGGCCCGGTGCGGGGTTCCTCTTCGCGGTGGCCGGTGCCGTGGGGCTGATGGCCGTTCCGGTCATGGTGTATCCACTCGGACTGCTCTACAGCGGACTGTTCATCGGCCGCTGGCGGAGCGGCGGATTCGCCAAGGCGTTGCAGTGCGTGCCGCTCGCCACACTGACCGTGCTGGTCGCAGCGACCTGGTATCTGCCGGCGTGGATCGCGACGCCGGATGGCGGACCGGTCGCGACGGTCGTTCGCTACCTGCCGGTGGCGAGAGAGGGCGGCTGGACGCTCGGCGCGGAACTCGACAAGCTCGGGTACTGGATCGGGTTGGCGTGGACGCAGTGGATCTGGCCGGCTGGCGGAATCGCGGCGCTGTTCGTGATCGTCCCGATCGCGATCTCGATCCTCGTGGGTCTGTTCCGCGGTGGCCCGGTCGGCATGCTCGCGGCAGGGATGCTCCTCGGTCCCGCGACGGTCTTCGCGATCACGGGCTTCGGCCCGCCGCCCTGGTGGACCATGGTGTGGGTACCGCCGGCGCTGATCGTCATGATCGCGGTGGGTTTCCCGTGTCCGAATCGCTTGAATCGAACCGAACCGGACGTGACGTCGACCGGCTCCTCATCACGGCCGTTTCCAAGGACCTGGAGCGTCGTCGCCATCGTCGTGGCGACGAGTTCGGTCTGCTTGATGTCTCCGGATCGCTTCGCACGCGACTATCCGAATCGCGTCTGGATCGCGGATGCCGGGCCGGTGGCGGCATGGTTCATGACGCAGGATTTCGAGGCCGGAAGCGTGCGTGCGATCGGGGTGGCGCATGGTCCGGTCAACTACGAAATTCATCGTCGGTCCGGCTTGCTGCGGCCGGTGGAGATCGCGAAGGGACCGCTCGAGGATTCGCAGCTCCCGGTACGCCTGCTCTCGCCCCTCCCGAAGGATGATTCCGTGGCCGAGTCGTACCCTCGGCGGTTCCTCGGCCGTCGTGATGATCTGGAGCTCGTCGATCAAGCGGTCGTCGGCGGGGTGCTCGTCCGGACGTACGATCGCATGGGACGGCCATGACGGAAGGGGCATGAGGGCCGACGCCGCGGATTCCATGCTGGATCGAGGCGGTGAATCGGACGATCCGCCCCCCTTGCCCGCCACTCGGGCCTCGGCTATTCTGTCGGGTCCCGTTGCAACGGGAATTCGGGCCATTGGCGCAGTTGGCTAGCGCGCTTGTATGACACACAAGAGGTCACTGGTTCAAATCCAGTATGGCCCACCTGACGACGAACCCCGCCACCGGCTTCCAGGCCGGCGGCGGGGTTCGCTCGTTTTCCCCGGCGTGTCTCATTCGTGCGGCCGGGGGTGGTCGTGGGGAAACGCCCTCGGTCGCGGTGGCGGGGTATCGGCCCTGTTGTTTCGCCATTCTCCGACAGGTGGCAGGGCGTCTCGGCTGATTGGCCCTCTTGAGATTGGAGAGGCCGCTGGCG
>JAACEA010000196.1 GCA_009936695.1 Planctomycetia bacterium | reverse complement strand
CCGGCGATGCCGGCGACTCGGATCGATTCGTCTCCGCGTGGGCGCGACACGAGTTGGAGGATGGACGCCTGGTCCCGCCCGCCACGGAGGCGGAAAGGGGCTTCGACGTCGCCGACGCCTTCGCCAACCTGGAGTTCGAGTCGGGCGATGACGATGGATCGCGGTTCGAAGCCGAGGAGGATCCATGGGCCGGCCGGGTGCGGCTCGCGGTCTTCTTCCCCGACGGGACTTCGGTGACCACGACGCCCGCGGTCCTGCAGACATCCCGCGGTGAGCGTCGCTGGACCATCGATCCGTGGAGCGGGCGATCGACCTTCGAGTCCGGCGCCGCGACGACCGTGGGGGATGCGGAACCGTTCGACGAGGCAGGCGACGAGCTGGATGACGCGGGCGAACTCGAGGGCTTCGGCCCGCCGGATGCGGACGACGGGTTCGAAGCGGGGGCTCGGCCGTGATGCTCCGGAATCCGATCGCCGGGCGTCGACGCGGGGGGCTTCTGCTCGAGACGCTCGTCGCGGTGGCCATCTTCGTCGGCGTCGCGACGTTCTCGCTCGCCGCGGTCCGAGACGGCATCGCGGCCGCCGAGCGTGCCCGCATGCGACTCGTGGCGGTCGGGCTCGCGAGCAGCCGCATCGCCGAGGTCGAAGCGGGACTCGTGTCACCGTGGACGGTGGGCGAGGCCGACGGAGCGGACGGTGAATCGACACTCGAAGCCGAGGATTCGCCGCTGCGATTGGAGATGGAGGCCGGGCCATCGAGTTTCGACGGACTCGTCCGCGTGGTCGTGAGCGTCTGGGAGCAGGAGGCCGATTCGTCGTCCGCGGACCCGCCGCGTCGGTTGGCGCGCCTGGTGGCGTTGGTACCGGACGTCCTCGGCGACGCGGGAGTCGAGGGCGGGGACGTCGAGGACGCAGCCTCGCCTCCGGAGTCCACGCAGGAGGTCCGACCATGACGCGGTCGCATC
The DNA here is from genome assembly GCA_009936695.1 of Planctomycetia bacterium. Taxonomy (GTDB): domain Bacteria; phylum Planctomycetota; class Phycisphaerae; order Phycisphaerales; family SM1A02; genus UBA12014. The sequence continues at coordinate 5,336 of JAACEA010000196.1, read as the reverse complement.
CTCCCTTCCGCATCCGTCGGGCCGGGCGGGGTTTCACGCTCCTCGAGGTCCTGCTCGCGCTCGGCATCATCATTCTGCTGTTCGCGACGATGACGCGGGTGTTCGACGACCTGGTCGACGCACGGACCAGAGTCCGGCGTTCGATGTTCCAGACCGAGGGAATCGCCGCGGCGTTCGAACTGCTCACGCGGTCCGCGGACGCGGCGGTCGCGACCGGCCTCGACGGGGAAGCGGGCGTCACGGGCGACTCGGTCTCGATTCGCATCGCCCGAAGCGGCGTGGCGACGACGCGACTCGGCGATTCGTCGACGGGGATCTCGCCGGTGCAGGACCGGCACGCCGTGGAGCTAGCGTTCCGCAACGGTGAAATCGTCGTCCGGGACGAGGACGACGGCGGCACGGAGACGCTCGTCAGCGGCCTCTTCGCGGTCCGGTTTCGATACCACGACGGACTGGAGTGGTCCGACTCCTGGAGCAGCGCCGCGTCCGGGCTGCCGGTGGCGATCGAGTGTTCGATCTGGACCTCGCCGTGGCCCGATGCCGCGTGGCCGGCGTGGATCCCCGAGCCGGAACTCGACGACGAAGCGTCGTCCGATGACGGTGAGGCCGCGCTCGGAATCGACTTCGAGGAGTCGTTCGAGGAATTCGAGATCGGCACGATTCTCGAATCGGACGATCCGTTGCCGGTTCCGGATCATGTTCGCGTGATCTCGATTCTCGATGCGGTGCCCGTCGAACGACTCGGCATGGCGGCGGAGGATGCGTCGTGATTCGCCGTCGATCGAATCGAGGCCCGTCGCGTCGCCGCGGGGTCGCGCTCGCCGCGGTGCTGCTGATCGGCATGGGCCTGATGATCATCGCGCTCGGGGTGATCCACCTCGTTCGCGCCGACGTCGCGAGTCTCGGCGCGGCCGAGGATCTCGAGCAATCGAGGCTTCTCGCCCGCAGCGGGATCCGCGCCGTCGCGGCCGAGCTGGCGAGATCGCGTCCCGCCATGCTTCGTGGCGAGACCCCCGAGCTGCCCGCCCGCATCGAGCTTCTCGAACTGGAGGCGGGGGACAACGCCCGGATCGGCGTGGCGATGCTGCTTCCGGTCGGCCCGGGAGGCGCCCGTCTCGTGGCGGAGGCCGGTCGGATCGATCTCAACGAGGTCGACGCGGAAGGCATCGCGGATACCGGTCTGGTCAGCATGCTGGAGGCGAGGACGATCGTCGCGGCGCGGGACGCTCGGCCGGGAGGCCGATTCGAGTCGGTGCTCGATCTGCTTTCACTCAAGGGCGACGTGACGTTCACGCCGGAACGGATGCTGGGTCCGCTCGACGAGATCCGGATCCTCTCACGGGTGGACGCGGCGGAGTCATCGACCGGGGAACGGATCCTCGAACGACTCGATGCCGATCTCGGCGGCGACGTTCGAGGTCTCGCGGACCTGTTCACGGTGAACGCCTTCGAGCCCGACGTCCGCTTCGACGGGACGCCTCGTCTCGATCCCGACTCGACGGATCCCGAAGCGGTCGCCGACGCGGGCATCGAGGATCCGGCGACGGTGGAGTTGCTCGAGCGGTTCTTCGGGAGTGCCGTCGACGGGGGGGCGGAGCCGGCGCCGGACCGGCGGAATCGGCGGAAGCGAGAGAATCGAAGGCGGAAGGACGATTCGAACGCGTCGGATGACGTTCCGGCCCCCGGGCCGGAGTCTCCGGCGTCGGGTGGTCCGATGTCGCGGCTTCGACGCGTGGTCCGGGACGACGGCGCCGATTCCGGACTCGCCCTCGACGCGATCGCTCGTGATCCGGGCGCATGGCGGAACGGGCTGCTCGACATCAACACCGCGAGCGTCGCGGCGATGCAGTCGGTCGACGGAATCGATCCGCCGCTTGCCACCGCGATCGCCGCGCGACGGGAATCGCTTGCGGTCGACCGTCGTTTCAGTCGGCTCTGGCCGGTGGAGGAGGGACTGGTCGAGGCGGCGGTGTGGGACGAGGTCGCGGATCGCATCACGACGCGCTCCACGGTCTGGCGATTCGTGATCGCGGTCGGCGTGGAACGAGAGGGCCTGGCCGAAGGACTCGAGACGCCCACGGCCTGGGAGGTCGTGCTCGACTGCGGGTCGACGCCGCCCCGGGTGGTGGAACTCCGCGACGTGACGATGCTGGAACTGGCGGCGCGAATGACGGGGAGCGAGCCGGGCGCCATCAATGGCCGCATGGCCGACGTCGATGATGAAGCCGCCACGGACCGCTCGTCCGATGATCCGTTCGGTGACGATCCGCTCTTCGGTGGCGATCCCCCCCTGTTCGACGAGGGCTCGATGTTCGACGGCGCGCCGTCGATGTTCGATGACGAAGACTCGTTGTTCGAGGATGAGGCACCCTTGTTCGACGACTCGGAGTCCGCCTTCGACGGCCCGGATCGCTTCCCGGACGACCTCGATTCCCGGACCGAGGCGACGCCGTCCGCGGGTGGCGACGGAGATCGCGGGCCCGGTGGCCGTTGGCGGCCCGCAACCGGAGGCAGGTAGGATCGGTTCACTTCTCCGTCCTCCTCGCCCGCCGTCTTCCTCGAGAGCCCGCCGCATGGCCCGAAAGATCCAACTCGCCGTCGACATCGGCCGCCGGGCGGTGCGGGTGGCCAAGATCCGGCCGGGTCGTCGCACGACCCTCGCCGCGACGCTGTTCGAGACGATTCCGCCGGGGGTGGACGCGGAGGATCCGGTCGCGGTCGGATCCATGCTCGCGAAGTCGATGGCCAGGGCTGGAATCGAGCCCGGGCCGGCGGTCTTCGCCCTCGACCGATCGATCACGAGTCTGAAACGACTCACCCTCCCGACCGACGATCCGGACGAGCTCCCGGACATGGTCCGGCTCGCCGTCGAGCGCGAGCTGCCGATCGATGCGCAGGACGCGGTCATCGACTTCTCGATCATGGAGCGCAGCGCCGAGGGATACGTGGTCGAGACCGTGGCGGTACCGCGACGGGAGATCGAGCGGATCGAGCGAATCGCGGAGGCCGCGGGCATGCGGGTCGCCCGGGTCGCGCCGCGATGCCACGGCGCCATGCGGCTCGCCGATTCGACCGAACCCACGCTGGTCCTCGACGTCACCGGCGAGGGATTCGAGCTCGGCCTCGTCGACCACGGCCGGCTGCGATGGTCGCGCGGCGTGTCGATCGAAGGAGCGGATCCGGGTGGTCCGACGGCCGAGGAGCTGGTGCCCGAGATCCGGCGCAGCTGGCTGAGTTACCGCGTCTCCGCCGGCGAGATCGAGACGCCGATGCTGCTGGTCCTCGGCGGCGAGCAGATCGCCGGCGCGGTGGGTGGGATCTCCGAGGCGACGGGCCTCACGGCGCAGCGTTTCATCGGCGATCGAAGAGTGCAGACCGACGTGGACATGCGGGGCGTCTGGCCTCTGGTCGGATTGCTCCTTCCGGTTTCGGCCGATCGGCAGGTCGATCTCACCGCGCCGCGACAGGCCCCCGATCGCGCCGCCCGCCTTCGGCAGCGGGTGCTGGCGACGCTCGGGCTTGCGATCGTGACGGGCGGCATCGGATGGACCATCGGCACCCGTGACCTCGCGTCGTTGGAGACGCAGTCGGCGGATCTGCTCGGCAAGGCGATCGTGGCGAAGGAGGAACACCTGCGATTCAAGCGGGACACGTTCCGGGCGGGGCATCTGGAGGCATGGGTCGCGGTCCGACCCGACTGGATCGAACATCTCATGGTGGTCGCCGGTCCGGGACTCGCGGCGGGCGGCACCGTGCTCGACGAGTTCGGCGGAACCCTCGATGCGAATGACGCCGACTTCGATCCGGGGGACGACACGTTCTCGATCGATTCCGGCGTGCGGATCGCCGTCGAAGGCGAGAGCGAGAGTCGTGACGTCGCGGCGAACGTGCGGGACGTGCTGGTGGCCGACGATCGCTACGTGCTCCGCACCACCGGAGCCGACGCGGAGGGGGGACGCCGACTCGCCTATCCCTTCGGTTTCATCATGAGAACGACCGTGCTCGATCCCGGGGCGGGACCGGTGCCGGACGACGACGGGGGTGAACCTTGAACCGTCGCACCCGTGGCATCGTGGCCATCGCGGCGGTGGGGATGTTCCTCGCCGGCTCGGGCGTGGTCGGATGGATGGTCGGTTCCGGTCGGCTCGGCGGGCTGCGGAGCTCGATCGAGACCCGGATCGCGACCTATCAGAACGTGCTGTTGACGGTGCGGCGCGAGCGCGCCGAGCGACCGGAGCTGGATCGGCGACTCTCGGCGATCGTGGATCGATCCCTCGGGTCGGAGCTGGAAGCGGTGGACAGCGATCTGCGAAGGCGGCTCGCGGGTCTGGCCGACACCTCGGGGCTTCGCGATGCGAGCGTGTCGACCCTCGGAGCCTCGGTGGTGGCCACGCCGGCCGCCCGGGAGTTCTCGAGATCGGGCAGCGAACGGGCATTCCGCGAGGAGCCCGACTTCGCGGTCCTCAGTGCGAACGTCTCCGGCCGTGGCCCGCTCGAGGCGGTCATTCGATTTCTCCACGACCTCGACGCCGCCGCCTGGGTGAAGCGGGTCGAATACGTGCGGTTCGACCCCGATGCGGAAGGCCGGATCGTCGCCCTGAACGCTCGGATTTCGACGCTCTTCGTACCGGGAGCGGATCCGGGCGATGGGATTGCCGGTGCTCCACCCACGCCGATGCATTCGATCGATCGCTACCAGTCGATGATCGCCGCCAATCCCTTCGCCTTCGAGGCCGAGGTGCCCGAACCGGTCGTGACGCCCGTCCCGGTGAAGCCGCCACCGCCACCTCGAATCGATCCCCGGTCGCGATGGATGCTCACCGGCGTGGTGGAGGGGCCCGACGGCACCGAGGCCTGGGTTCGGAACGTTCAGAGCAACGAGACGTTCGAATTGCCGGTGGGTGGCACGCGGCGACTGGATCGGGGGGTCGAACTCCAGCTCGAGTGGGCCGAGGGTGACATTGCCCGATTCCGGGTGGGGGACGAAACCTTCCGGATCCTGATCGGTTCCACCCTGGATCGACCGCTCCCCTGATCCCCTGTTCCTGACCCCGAAACTCACGCTTTTTCACCTCTGATCCACGAGGGATGGTGGCCGGTCGGTACGATGCCCCCTACATCTTGGGGGAGTAGGAAGTGAGAGACGTTCCGATCGCCTGGGAAGGATTCCCGGGGACTCGGTCGGGGTGGCCGTTGAGTTCACGGCATGGAACACGAGCGCGGATGGACACGACCGGTCGGAGACCGGATCCCCGCTCGCTGGAGCCAGTTATGACGAAGATCCGGAATCGCGTTCGGTGGTCCATGTTCCTCACGGTCCTGCTCGGACCCTGGTG
>JAACEA010000195.1 GCA_009936695.1 Planctomycetia bacterium | reverse complement strand
GGCAGGCACTCGGAGACACGCCCAGAAATAACACCCTGGACGCTCAAGCTCTCTCTCGACGCGACGTCGATCGTCGCGGAACGACTTCGGGCCGCCGCCGAGGGTGGGTCCGAGCCCATTCTCTACGCGGTCCGGCGAGACGTCGGGCAGGGAATCCTCGACGTGGTCGGAATCGACGTCGCGGATCCGGATCTCCGCCTCCAGCAGGCGGGTGGACTTCCGAAGACCAGCGTCTTCTGGAACGACATCCTCGGTCGACGGGCCTTCACCGCCTCGGGCACCACGCTCGAAGCACTCAAGACCGGAAAGCGGCTGGTGACCCGCCCCTCGATCGACAATCTCGGGGCCGGCGAGGTGATCTCCCGGGACATCGGGCTCACCAGCGGCGCGGTCGGTGGCGTGCTGGGAGGATTCATCCTCTTCGCGATCTACTGGGCGGTCGCGGGGCCGATCGGATTCGCGGTGCTCACCCGCCTCGGGCGGCGGCGGCTCGCGTGGCTCGCGTTCGCCGCGACCACCGTGATCTTCTCGGTCATCGCATGGGCGACCAGCCGGGCCTCGACCGGTGGACCGATCGAGATGCGTCACGTCACGATGCTCCGCCACCTCTACCGTCCGGAAGGAACGGTGGACGACCTCCCGCAGTTCGATCTCGCCCGGAGCTGGTTCTCCGCCCGGCTTCCGGGGTACGGCATGGTGGAGGTCGAACTCGGCGGCGATGCGGTCGCGGGCAACCGGCTCGACCAGTTCTCGCCCCCTCCCAACGGACTCGCCCAGCAGTTTCCCAACACCGACCGCTACGAGATCCGGTTCGACGAAGCGGATCGCCAACTGGTCCCCGCCCGCGCCACCAGCGCCGAGTTCGTCGCCGACTGGATGGGACGCCCCGTTCCGGTCGAGAACGCCTGGAAGTCGACGATCGAGGTGGACGTCGACGATCCGGTCCGCCTCGAGCGACATGCCGGCGAACAGATCTCCCTGAGCGGCACCATCGTCAACGCGACCGGGCTTTCGCTCGAGGACGTGTACGTGCTCGTGGTCTTCCCGCTCCGGACGCCGGCCTCGTTCCTCCCCGAGGACGTTCCCGACACCACGCTTCCGGTGGTCCTCGACGATCCTCCGAACTACGGTGCGTTCGTCGCGCTGGCGAACCGGTTCGGTCCCGGCGAGGAGATCGATCTTCGAACCATCCTCGACGACACCGGCCGCCCCGTGCCCGAGCGGTTCCGCGGCAAGCGGAGCCTCGCGACCCAGATCCGGAACACGTTCCTCGAACCCGCCACCGCGGCGGCCGAAGACGGCTTCAACGCCATCGCCATGGGCAACACCGGACTCCGACTGAACGAGGCCGATCGCAGACGCTACCTTCGGATGCTCTCGATGTTCCGCATGCTCCCGCCGCCGCGCATCGAAGTGAAGGAGAACGCCAGCGCGGTGGGCGCGGTCGCCTTCCATCGCTGGCTCGCCCGGGGGATGGACGCTTCGGTGCGATTCACGGAGCCCGGCGTGTTCGTGTTCGCCGCCGCGAGCGACGCGCCGTGTCCGGTACCGATCTCGATCGACGGGTCGCGGGTGTCCGGCGAAGGTCTGGTGATGCTCCAATGGGCTCATCCGCTGCCGCCGGTGCTCGACCAGCTGGCCCGCCCCGCGTTCCGGACGGACGACGAGGCGGACCCGACCTCGGCCGCAAGCAAGGATCCCGCAGACCCCCGCAATGGAGTGGCCTCGACATGGCGATGATCGAGACGATCAATCTGACGAAGAAGTACGGCGACCTCGTGGCGCTGGACAATCTCAACCTCGTCGTCGAGGAAGGCGCGTGCCTCGGTTTCATCGGTCCCAACGGGGCCGGGAAGACCACCACCATCAAGATCCTCGCGACGCTGCTCAAGCCGACCTGGGGCGAGGCGCGGATCGATGGAAACGTGGTCGGGTACCAGAACCACCTGATCCGCCCGGTGATGGGATACGTCCCCGACTTTCTCGGCGCCTACGAGGACATGCTGGTCCTCGAGTACCTCGAGTTCTTCGCCGCCTGCTACGGGATCCACGGCAAGCGACGGATGAAGGTCGTCGGCGACGTCCTCGATCTGACGGAACTGGGATACAAGGCCAAGAGCGAGGTCAACGGACTGAGTCGCGGAATGCAGCAGCGACTCTCGGTCGCGCGGGTGCTGCTCCACGACCCGAAGGTGCTGCTGATGGACGAACCCGCTTCCGGCCTCGATCCCCGGGCCCGGATCGAGATTCGCGAGCTCCTCAAGGAGCTTCGCCGCATGGGCAAGACGATCATCATCAGCTCGCACATCCTTCACGAGCTCGCCGAACTCTGCAACGCGGTCGCGATCGTCGAGAAGGGACAGCTGCTCTTCAACGGCACCGTCGCCGAGATCATGCGTCGCGCGGGTACCGGCCGGCTGGTCCACATCACGCTCGACGACCGGCACGAGGAGGCCGCCCGCATGCTCGCGGAGGTCAAGGGCATCGAACGCGTCGACGTCAACTCCCCGGAGGGCAAGCCGCGGATCGACGTGATGCTCGATCCCGAGCACGGACTCCCGGTGAGCGAACTGCCGAGTCGGCTCATCGCCCAGGGATTCCGCGTCGAGACGATCCAGCACGAGCAGGTGAATCTCGAGACCGCCTTCATGCGGCTCACGAAGGGAATCGTCTCGTGAGCGCCGGACCACACGTGCTGCTGGTCGCGGACCGGATGCGATCGGGAATCCCCGAGGTGATATCGACCGTCGAACCGGCGATCGAACGCCACGCCGGGGCGATCACGCGGATCGATCCACACGAGCCGGTCCCGGACACGCCGTTCGACGTCGCGGTGGTGCTTGGTGGCGACGGCACGATCCTGAGCCAGGCCCGGCGTCTCGCGGCCCGCGGCACGCCCATCGCGGGCGTGAATGTCGGCCGACTCGGCTTCCTCGCGGAGTTCGACGCCGACGCCTTCGCGGACGCGGCGGAACTCGTCCTCGGCGGGGCGCCGCCGATCGTCGAGCGGATGACTCTCGAGATCCGGGTGGAATCTCCGGACGAGGACGTGGCCGACGACGAAGGCTGGACCCTGGCCCTGAACGACTGCGTGGTCACCGCCGGTGCGCCGTTCCGGATGATCGAACTTGGAATCGACTTCAACGGGCACGGCGGCCCCCACCTCTCCGGCGACGGCCTGATCGTCTCCACCCCGACCGGGAGCACCGCGTACAACGTGAGCGCCGGCGGCCCGATCGTCCATCCGACCTGCGACGCCCTCGTGGTCACGCCCCTCGCGGTCCACAGCCTCGCGTTCCGGCCGGTCGTCGCCGGGGCGGACGAGACCATCGCGGTGACCGCGGTGCGGGTGAACGAAGGCACGACCCTGGTGATCGACGGCCAGCTCACCCGCCACCTCCGGGTCGGCGAGCGGGTTCAACTTCGTCGCGGCGCCCACCGGGTCCGCCTGATCCACGATCCGCGGACGGAGTTCTGGTCGACCGTGGTTCGAAAGATGCGGTGGGCGACCGGACCGACCTACCGGGATCGCTGATCCTCACCTCGACGGCCGCCCGACCGCCCGTGGTACCGTTCCTCGCCTCCAGTCCCAGCACCGAACCGGATCGAGCTCCGCATGATCGACCTCAAGAACCTTCGAGACGACCCCGCCACTTTGGGATCTAGGAGGCCACTTTGGGATCTAGGAGGCCACTTTGGGATCTAG
>JAACEA010000194.1 GCA_009936695.1 Planctomycetia bacterium | reverse complement strand
GGGCCGTGATCGGTCGGATGGGCCTTCCCGTGACCGCCCTCTCGGGATTCATGAACACGACACCCCTCGTCGCGATGTTCCTCCCGGTCTCCCTGGATCTCTCGCGTCGCTTGAAGATTTCACCGAGTCGCGTGCTGATGCCACTCAGTTTCGCCGGGATTCTCGGTGGACAGCTGACCCTGATCGGCACGGCGTCGAACATCGTGGTGGATGGTCTCTACAGCGAACAACTCGCGATCTGGGCGACGGCGGGAATGGAGATCAACGCGGCATGGATCCTCGAGGGACCGGCCCGATTCCTCGCCGTCGGCGTCTCCGGCGTCGTAGCCGCGATCCTCGGCCTCGTGTTCCTGATCTTCGCCGGACCATGGATCCTTCCCGATCGCGGCGTGGATACGTCGAACGAGGACACTCGACGCTACGAGGTTCGATTCAAGGTTGAAACCGACGGCCCCGTTGCCGGACGAACCATCGAACAGGCGGGACTGAGACACCTTCCGGATCTCTTCCTCGTCGCGGTCGAACGCTCGAACCAGCGGCTTGCGGCGATCGGTCCCGACGAATCCCTGCAACCCGGGGACACCCTCTGTTTCGTCGGATCGACGTCCGGCGTCGGTGGCCTTCGGAGCATCGCCGGAATCGAGGTGGAGGATGCCCAGGCCACCAAGGTCGACGCTCCGACGCCGATCAGAACGCTGGTCGAGGCGGTGGTCTCGCCCACCGCGTCGTTCGTGGGTCGAACCGTGCGGGAGAGCCAGTTCCGCACGATCTACAACGCCGCGATCCTCGCCGTTCATCGTCGTGGAACTCGAATCGGCGGGCGGATCGGGGACATCAAGATCGAAGCCGGCGACGTGCTCCTGCTGGAAACACACCAGGGATTCCTGAGTTCGCATGGCCGCGGCAACGCCTTCTATCTCGCGACGTCGGTGGAGAACGCACGCTTTCCTCGACACGATCGAGCCCCACTGGCCATCGTCATCCTGCTCGGAATGATCGCCAGCCTCACGACCGGGCTGCTCTCGCCGGTCGTCGCCACCTGGCTCGCGGCCCTCGCCATGGTCGGAACGCGTTGCGTGAACGCCTCGATGGCCAGGAAAGCCATCGACTTCTCGGTACTGATCACCATCGGCGCCGCGATCGGCATCGGCGCGGCGGTCGCCGAAAGCGGCCTCGGTGCCGCGATCGGGGGTGGGCTCGTTGACGGAGCGAATCTGGTCGGAGGCGGAGATCGACTGCTTCTCGCCACAGTGGTGATTGCCGCGGCCCTGATCGCCCAGTTCGCGACGAACTTCGGTTCGGCGGTGATCATGTTCCCGGTCGCGATCTCGACGGCACTCGCGACAGGGGCGAGTCCGCTTCCGTTCGTACTCGGCGTCATGGCGGGCGCAGGCAGCAACTTCCTCACCCCGTTCGGCTACCAGACCAACCTCATGATCTACGGCCCGGGCCGGTATCGATTCCTGGATTTCCCAAGACTCGGCCTTCCACTCCTTCTGATCGTGATCGCGTCCGCGACGATCATGATTCCGGTGGTGTTCCCGTTCCGTTGATTCCGGGATTCGTTCAGGCAGGCCCGATGAGGCCTTGAACCCGAAGCAATTCGACGACCGATTCCGCAGATGCCTCGACGGACGATGACGCCGTGGGAAGCACCAGCTCCGGTCGATCCGGTGATTCGTAGGGCTGGTCGATTCCCGTGAAACCGCGGATTTCGCCCGCCCGCGCCTTCCGATAGAGACCTTTCGGGTCTCGTTGTTCGGCGACTTCGATCGGTACCTCGACGTAGACCTCGAGAAACGGCATGCCCGCCGCGACATGCATGTCCCGAACCGATTCCCGATCCGCACGGAACGGACTCACGAAACTCGCGAGGACGATCACCCCGGCATCCACGAGAAGTCGACACACCTCGCCGGTGCGACGGATGTTCTCGGTGCGATCGGACTCCGTGAATCCGAGATCCCCGTTCAGACCGTGCCGGAGATTGTCCCCGTCAAGCCGATAACAGAGTCGCCCGGCGGTGGCGAGCCGCCGTTCGATCTCGACCGCGATGGTGCTCTTGCCGCTTCCCGAGAGGCCGGTGAACCAGACCGTCCCGGCCCGCTGACCGAGCATCGCCTCTCGTTCGGTCCGGCTCACCTCGCCGGAGTGCCAGACCACGTTCTCACTGGAGGATCCCTCGCCGTCGGTCTTGGACAATGTTCGACTCCTGACTCAATTTCCGATGCGATCGACTCGATTCTCCCGATCGTAGCCGGTTTTCGCGTTCCAACGATTCAGTCACTCCTGCTAGTCTCCCCGAACCGATGCACCGCGTCCAAGACCAACTCTCCCACCTGCAGTCGCTCGAGGCCGAATCGATCGACATCCTTCGCGAGGTCGCCTCGAGTTTCCAGCGGCCCGTGATGATGTACTCGATCGGCAAGGACTCGAGCGTGATGCTGCATCTCGCCCGCAAGGCCTTCGCACCAGGGCCGATTCCGTTTCCGATGCTCCACGTGGACACCACCTGGAAGTTCCGGGAGATGATCGCCTTCCGTGACAAGGTCGCGGCGGATCTGGGTCTCGACCTCATCGTCCACTCCAATCAGGAAGGGATCGCCGAAGGCATGAGCCCCTTCGTGCACGGCAGTCGCGTCTACACCGACGTGATGAAGACACAAGCGTTGAAGCAGGCTCTCTCCGCCGGACGCTTCGACTGCGCGATCGGCGGCGCCCGTCGCGACGAGGAGAAGAGCCGCGCGAAGGAGCGGGTCTTCAGCTTCCGGGATCGAAACCACCGCTGGGATCCCAAGACGCAGCGGCCGGAACTCTGGAATCTCTGGAACACCCGGATCGGCCCCGGCGAGAGCGTCCGGGCGTTTCCGCTCTCGAATTGGACCGAGCTCGACGTCTGGACCTACATCCATCTGGAGAAGATCGACGTCGTCCCCCTCTACCTCGCGGCCGAGCGCCCGATCGTGGAACGTGATGGGGCGCTGATCATGGTCGACGACGACCGAATCCCCCTCGAACCGGGCGAGACTCCTGAAATGCGGAGCGTGCGGTTCCGGACCCTCGGTTGCTATCCGCTGACCGGCGCCGTCGAGAGCGACGCCTCGACGCTGTCCGAAGTCATCACCGAAATGCTCGTGGCCCGGACCAGCGAACGCCAGGGACGCGTGATCGACCACGATGGTGACGGCAGCATGGAAGACAAGAAGAAGGAGGGTTACTTCTGATGGACCCTCGCTTCGACGCAACCTCCGACAACATCGAGGAGTACCTCGCCCGACACGAGCAGAAGCAGCTCCTCCGCTTCCTCACCTGCGGCAGCGTGGACGACGGCAAGAGCACCCTCATCGGGCGACTGCTGCACGACACCAAGGGCATCTACGAGGACCAGCTCGCCGCGGTCGAGGGTGCCTCCAAGAAGTACGGAACCCAGTCCGGCCAGGCGGACCTCGCCCTGCTCGTCGACGGCCTCCGCAGCGAACGCGAACAGGGCATCACGATCGACGTGGCCTACCGGTACTTCTCGACGGAACACCGGAAGTTCATCGTCGCGGACACGCCCGGACACGAGCAGTACACCCGGAACATGGCGACCGGCGCC
>JAACEA010000193.1 GCA_009936695.1 Planctomycetia bacterium | reverse complement strand
TGCCACGCCCAGACCCGATTGACGATGGTCCGGGCGGTGAGCGGATGCTCGGGATCGGTCATCCAGGTCGCGAGTTCGAGTCGACCGCTCGACGCGGGTGGAATCGTCGGCGCTTCGGCCCGTCCCTCCAGCACCGTGAGATAACCGCGCGGTACGACCGTGTCCTGCTGGTTGGTGTGATCGCCCCGGATGAAGATCGGAAGATCCCGCGGTTCCGCCTCCTCGACCACGATGCCGGTCTCGATCGCACGAGGCTTCGAAGCCGAGAGTCGGGTTTCCTCCGCGAGCAGCGCGGCGATCCGGTCTTGAACCGCCGCCGGATAGTGATCGGCGACTTCGGGACCGATTCGAAGCACGCCGGCGGATCCGATCAAGGCCTCACGGAGCCGTTCCTGTGCCGGATCAGGAAGCCGCTTCGCCGCTTCACCCTTCGCGGACGCGAGATGTCGGTCCCAGGTGTCGAGCACGAGCATCCCGGCGGCCTGCCAGCGGTCGGCGACCGCCGCAAGGCTCGGCGGATTCGCGCCGGCGACGATCGATCGAACGACCGGTGTCTCCGCGGGCGTGACGCCGCTTCGGACCGCCGTCCCGTCGTTCGCCTTCGCGTCCGCCGCGTACGCGGCCTGCAGTTCGGCGACGACCCCGCCGACCCGATCCGCCCACGCCGCTTCCGGAATCGACGCGAACCGTCGCCAGGAGTCGAACATCGATTCGCCTGCGAGCGCTTCGGCCCAGCGGCGAAGAAGCGGTGCGTCGATTCCGTGATCCGCCGCGACCACCTCGACCTCCTCCATGAAGGCCGCCGACTCCGAGTCGCTGACGAACACGAGTCGGTCCAGATGCGGGAAGGAACCGGAACGTTCGAACCGGATCCGTCTGGTTCCGACGGGGAGATCGACGTCGATCGTGGACCAGCGGAGGGACTCGACCTCGAAGGAGCCGGTGGGCTCCCCGCAGAATCCCTCGGCGATCACCTCGCCATCGGCGATCACGCGGATCGGCCGAGACTCGCCGGCGGCGTATCGGGCTCGGATCTGCCAACGCCCTCCCGCTTCGGCGTCGATCTCGTACTCGGCGAACTGCGTCTCGTTCGGCCGAACGGTGTGGATGACCCCGACGCCCGAACCCCACTGGTCGAAATTGGCCCCGAGATTGGAGTCCGCGAACGCCTCCGCCTCGAACACCACCGGCGTCCGTTCGAGTTCGGGCGCCGCGAGCATCGCGATGGCGGTTTCCGCCGCCCAGCGACGTCCGAGGACTCGGCCCGCCTCGGCCTCGACACTCCTTCGGGACTCCTGATTCTTCGCGACCGCCGCGGCATGCGCTTCCGCCGCGGCGATCTCCGCAAGCGGTGCGAGTGGTCGCTCACGAACCCGAGCCACCGTGTTGAGGTTCTCCATGGTCCTGGTCGAGATCAGGATCCCCGCCATGGCGTGATAGTCGGCGGCGGGTATGGGATCGAACTTGTGGTCGTGGCATCTTGCGCAACCCACGGTCTGGGCGAGGAACGTCTTGCCGACGACGTCGACCTGCTCATCGACGATGTCGATCAGCATCTTCTCCTTGTCCGGTTCGGCGAGGACCTTGGGGCCCAGCGAGAGAAAACCCGTCGCGACGAGATTCTCGATGGCCTCGTCACGGTCCGCCGGCTCCGGCAGCAGGTCCCCGGCGACCTGCATGCGAACGAAACGGTCGAAGGGGAGATCCTGGTTGAACGCCTTGACCACCCAGTCCCGGTAGCGCCATGCGTTTCCGAAGGCGGTGTTCTCGTCGAGTCCGTTGGAGTCGGCATATCGCGCGACATCGAGCCAGTGACGCCCCCACCGTTCTCCGTAATGAGGCGAGTCCAACAAGGTCTCGATGAGCTCTTCCCATGCATCCGGCCGTTCGTCGGCGAGAAAGGCATCCATCTCCTCGGGCGTGGGGGGAAGCCCGATCAGATCGAAGTAGGCACGTCGGGCCAGCGTCCGGCGGTCCGCGGTCGGCGCGGGCTCGATGCCTGCGGATTCGAGACGGGCGAGAATGAAGCGGTCGATCTCGGTGCGGCACCACGCCTCGTCTTCCACCATGGGCGGATCAACGATCGCCATCGGACGGTAGGCCCAGTGCTCGCGGCCCTTCCCCCGGGGATCACGCCACGGATCCGACTCGATCTCGGTGGCGACGGCGACGCCGACCCGCGGGTCTGGTGCGCCCATCTCGATCCAACGGCGGAGGTCCTCGATCGCCGCCGCGGGCATCCGCCCTCGGGGTGGCATCGCGAACTCCTTGTCGGCGTAGGTGACCGCGAGATGGAGCGGACTCGCGTCGGGATCCCCTGGAACCACGGATGGCCCCGAATCCCCACCTGCGAGCACGCCGGCCGCGGTCGAGAGGTCGAGATTCCCCTTCATGACCTCCGGGTCCTCGCCGTGGCACTCGAGGCAGTGCTCGACCAGGATCGGGCGAATTCGACGCTCGAAGAACTCGACGCCGGCGTCGTCTACCCGGACCTCCTCCTCGCCACGCTCGGACGCTCCGAACAGGGCCGACACGACCACCAGGCCGGCCGCTGCGGCGGTGCCACGAATTGCCAGATCCGATCTTCTCATGTCCTGCATCGGCCTCCGTGAGCGAGCCTCGAGACGGTCATCGCCATCATATGGGCTGGACATCTCGAATCCACATCGCTTGACGGGTAGTTCCGATCGAATGGCTTCGCTACCCTCCTGATCCCGTGCCATTGAACGATGAAGCCCATTTCGAGACATGCGAACCCGCTTCGGAAGCCGACGCCGGAATCGACTTCATCGGTGACATCCACGGCCATGCGCCGCAACTCCGAGCGCTCCTCGACCAGCTCGGCTATCGGATGCGGGACGGAGCCCTGAGTCACCCCGGACGGCGTGTCGTGTTTCTCGGGGACTACGTCGACCGTGGTCCTGAGATCCGTGCGACGCTCGAACTCGTCCGAAGCATGGTCGAGGCCGGTAGCGCGACCGCGTTGATGGGAAATCACGAGTACAACGCGATCGCCTGGTTCACCCCGCGTCCGGACCACCCGGACGAGCCCTGTCGCCGGCATACCGAGATTCGCCGAAAGTTGATCACGCCCACGCTCGATGCACTTGGTGACGACATCGACGACTGGCTCGATTGGATGCGCGGGCTCCCACTCTGGTTCGAGTCGGGGCAGGCCCGTGCCGTGCATGCCTCGTGGGATCCGATTTCCATCCGCTATCTCCGCGAGCTCCTCGGCGGTGCCGATCGCGGATTTGATCGACCACGCATGCAGGCGACCTGCAAGCCCGGTTCGCAGGCATCCCACGCGATTCAACAACTCCTGAAGGGACGGGAGATCCCGCTTCCTGCCGGCGTCTCGCTTCGGGACCCCGAAGGATCCCCGCGAGGCCACATCCGTGCGCGGTGGTTCGAATCACCCATCGGCCGCACCTATCGCGACTACGCGTTCACGCGCGACGACTCGTTTCCCGACGAGCCGATTCCACCGGAGGTCATCCCGACGGACTTCGTCCCCTACGGAGCGTCCGAGCCGCCCGTCTTCGTCGGTCACTACTGGATGCGTGGGGATCGGCCGTCGAGACTGGCCCGGAACGTGGCCTGCCTCGACTGGTCCGTGGCGCGAGGGGGCCCGGTCGTCGCCTATCGATTCGACGGCGAGTCCGAGATCGACGACGCCAGGTTCGTCACCGCCTGATCGTCACCGGAATATCCGGTTTTTCCGGATCAGCCGTTTCAGTCGTCACGATGCCCATCCGATGCACAGGAAGCCGCCGCAAGACCGGCCCTGAGGTCCAATCGGAGAGGAATCACCATGGAAGTCACCACCATCGCAAGTCTCGGCGCGATGTTCGCCGGATTCACCACCCTCGCCATCGCCCTGAACCACTGGCAGAAGACCTATTCGCGTCAGCAGATGGAGATCCGTCGCCTGGCGGCCAGCCGCTCGCACCTCGCCCGAAAGTTCGTCCGTCAGCTCCGGCAGGCGAGGCTCTACACCCACCTCGAGGAGGAGTATTGCCGGAGACTCGCGGCGGTGACCGAGGTGAAGACGGTGACCATCAAGAAGGACGTTCGCCGTCACGTCGAGGACACGCTGGCGGACGGCACCCGACACAATGGCCGTTACGTGACGGAATCAGGCATCCAGGATCAGATCGAGTCGGTCCGGGAGATGGGTTTCGAAGTCGAGGGCGAGACGGTCATCGAGACGATGCCGCACGGCTCCTTCCATCCCCCCTCCATCGCAGCCTGATTGGACCACAGCCATGAACGACGACCTGCAAGTCGCACTCTTGATCGCCGCCGTGATCGCCGGCCTGAGCGGCTGGGCTGCGATATTCGCCTGGTGGTTCCGCGAGCGCTCCAAGACCGTGCGCGGAATCAAGGAACTCCGACGGACGAATGCCCGTCTTCAGAAGACGGTGATGTTCACGCTCGACAAGTGGCGAGATCAGGTAGAGCGGAACCAGGT